>NZ_CP071795.1:3382500-3525000 GCF_017498485.1 Polaribacter batillariae
CTACCATTTCCAAATGTATGATTTGTTGGTAATAATGTACCACTTTCTGTGGTAATCCAATCTTCCCAAGTTGCAGAAACTCCATTCATTTTCATACTTGGAACATACATTTTGTAAGATATTGGTAAATAATTTTCATCAAGAATCCATAAATAAGAATCTCCAGGAGTTGAACCACCTGTTGTATATTTTACTAATAACGCATCTTTGTCATTTTCTTTTTGAACGGTTCTAATGATTCCATTTTCAAATAATTTATGAGGTGCCACTAACCAAAAAGAATCGTTGTTAAAAATATTCCAAGCTTTTTTTACAATGGTTGAATCTGCTTTTTCTTGTAATTTTCCGTTAAAGAAAACAGTACTTTTTTCTTTGTTTTGAGGATGTAAATTTACACGAATAGAGTCCCAAGAAACATCAGCAATATGTTTTTCTTTGTCCCATTTAAAATGTCTTCTGCCACCAAAACTCCATTCTAAATATCGTGTTTTTTTGTAAGCGTCGTGTTTTATTGTTTTAAGAATTTTATTAGCCAATTCATTTGCTTTTGGGTTGTAGGCTTTCACATTACCCATAGAAATTTCCATACCTAATAAAGATAGTTTGTGTTTAGTAGGTAATTTTATACCAGCTTCTGTGTTTTTAAAATGATTCCAAGTGGCAGAAATACCACCAATAGGAATAATGTTAGTCCACATTTTATAAGATGTTGGTAAAAAATTTTCATCTAAAATCCATAAATAAGAGTCACCAGGAGTGGAACCTCCAGAGGTATATGTAATTAAAAGGGCATCTTTTTCTTCATAATTTACAATTCTTCTTTCTGTACCAGCATCAAAAATTTTGTAAGGAGCAATTAACCAAAAAGAATCGTTGTTAAAAAAATCGGTTGCTTTTTTAATGATTTCAGTGTTTTTAGTTTCTTTATCATTCATAAAAACGATTGATTTTTCAGGAGATTTTGTATCTAAAATCACTTTATTTTTATCCCAAGAAACATGCACTATGTTTTCTTGTTTCATCCATTTATAATGATGCACATTTCTAAAACTCCATTCAATTACTTCTGTATTTTCAAATGCATCACCATTTATGGCATTGTACATTTTTACGGCTAATGCATCTGCTTCTTTACCTTGATTTCCTTGAGGAAGTTCTTCATTTTTTGTGAAATAGAAGATTATTCCAGCTACAATTAGTAATAAAAGAATAACACCTAAAAATTTGAAAAATTTTTTCATTTATAAATTTTAAAATAAAGTAGCTAATTTATTACATTTTATAGGAACTTACTTATTTTGCTTGTAATAATCTAAAACATGTTGAGGTATTTCCATGTTTTCTGGTTTTCCTTTATCAGGAATAGGATATGTTGCTATTTGTTTTATAGGTATTAAACCAGCCCAAACATCTAAATTATAATCTTCAGGTTCATCAGCAACACCAACATCTCTAATTTTTGCAGAAGCAGTTTCAATAGTCATTTCTACGACTAAAGTTCGTTCAAATTCTTCGTTGTTCATTTCGCGAATTCCACTCCATCTTCCTTTCATCATATGTTCCATAAAACAAAATAGGGCATTGTTTTTTTCTTCTTTATTTTCTATTTTTTACAGGTTCCAAAAAGTGTAGCTGATCTGTAATTTACAGAGTGATGAAATCCAGATCGTGCTAAAACCAAGGCATCTAAGTGCATCACAGTCATACTCATTTCTTTTGCCTCTAAAAGAGAAGTAAGCATTCTATTGGCGTTAGAACCGTGTAAAATAATTTTGTTTCCTTTTCTGCCATAAGCCATTGGAATTGCAATGGCTTTTCCTTGAAAATTGTAGCTTACATAGCCAATAAAACCAGCATCTAAAATGGTATTTATTTTTTCTATATCGTAAGTAGCTCTATTTGCGCCTCTTTTTACGCTGTTTAATTTTGATTTCTTGTATTCTTTCATGTTATCTTTTTGAAGGGTGAATTTTTTTGAATTGATTGCTGTTCATTTTTGTAGATTTTAAATTTTTTGGTTTGTAAACTTGTTTTATTGAAGCAGGATATTTTTCAATCATTTTTGATGGACGAATTGGACGTTCCACAAAATTACCAGCACAAGTTGGGCAAACATTTTCAAAAATTTCTATTGCACAGTTTTTACAATAGGTACATTCAAAAGAACAAATCATTGCTTCTGTTGAAGTGTTTGGTAAATCTTTGTTGCAATGTTCGCAATTGGGTCTAATTTCTAACATAGTATTATTTTAATACATCAAAATTACTATATTTATGGACTATTGTAATAATCCAGAATTAAAATATATAATAGTCCAGATTTTGTTTCCAAATAAAACAACTTTTCAATTAAATAGAAAAAGCAAACAAGCATTGTATTTGCAATTATCGAACACATTTATAGAATTGATTAAAAGCAGAAAATTATTACCAGAAACAAAATTACCAAGTAGTAGAACTTTGGCAGAAAACTTGAAAGTTCATAGAAAAACAGTAGTAGCTTGTTATGAAGAGTTATTGCTACAAGGTTGGGTTGAAAGTATTGCTAAAAAAGGAACTTTTGTAAATGCCAATTTACCCGAATTAAATGTGCAAGATTTTACAATTGATAACCAACATAAAAAAACAAATAATACTGGATTCGACTTTTATCATAACGAAGAATTGGTAAGAAAATCTCCTGAAAAAAAAGAGGGATTTATGTACATAAATGATGGAATTTCTGATGCGAGATTAACACCAACAGAAGATATTGCAAGAATTTATAGAAGAATTTGTGGTAGAAAACACATTTATAAAGAAATGTCTTATGGATCTTTATTTGGAAATGAAAAGTTGCGAAAAACATTGGCAAATTACTTAAACAAAACTCGAGGTTTATCTGTTTCTTATGAAAATATTCTCATAACTAGAGGAAGTCAAATGGGTATTTATTTATCTTCTAAATTATTGTTGAAAAAAGATGATTTAGTTGTGATTGGTGAAACAAATTATGCATCTGCAGATACTACATTTTTACAAAATGAAGCAAATTTAGTGCGAGTTTCTGTGGATGAAAACGGAATAAATACCAAAGAAATTGAAGAAATTTGTAAGAAGAAAGCAATAAAAGCAGTTTATGTAACTTCTCATCATCATCACCCAACAACAGTAACTTTGTCTGCGGAAAGAAGAATTCATTTATTGAATTTAGCCAAAAAATACAGTTTTGCAATTATTGAAGATGATTACGATTATGACTTTAATTACAACCATTCTCCAATTTTACCGTTGGCGAGTCATGATGCTAATGGAAATGTAATTTATATAGGTTCTGTTTGTAAAACAGTAGCACCTGTTTTTAGAATTGGTTATTTAATTGCTTCTAAAGAGTTTGTAAATGAAGCTGCAAACCAACGAAGATTTATAGACAGACAAGGTGATGCTTTGTTAGAATTAACTTTCGAAGAATTTATAAAAAACGGCGATTTAGATAGACATATTAAAAAAGTAATGAAGATTTACAAAACGAGAAGAGATTTGTTTTGTAAACTTTTAGAAGAAAAATTTAAAGATGTTTTCTTTTTTGAGATTCCAAAAGGAGGAATGGCAGTTTGGTTGACTTTACATAAAAAATATTCTTGGAAAACTATATCAGAAATTGCTTACAAACATCAATTAGAAATAGGCGAGTGGCAACGTTATGACATAGGAAATTCTAAACACAATGCTATTAGAATAGGTTTCGCAACATATAATGAAGAAGAAATTTACGAGTTGATAAAAAGACTTTCAAAAACGATGAACGAAGTTAAGTTACTGAAAAAATCTTTGTAAATTTTTTAGGTAATTCTTTAGAGATAGAAATTTTTTCTTTCGTAAACGGATGTATAAATTCTAAAATGGATGCATGTAAGTACAAGCCTTTTTCGTTTAAAACCTTGCCTTCTAAAAAATATTCTTTATCTCCTAAAATAGGATTTCCAATAGCTAATAAGTGTTTTCTTAATTGATGTTTTCTTCCCGTTTTTGGACTTAGTTTTACCAAATTTAAATAACCAAAGCGTTCTGATTTTACGGTTTGTAAAACAGTATATTTTGTAATTGACTCTTTCCCTTCAATTGGAGAATTTATTATTCCTTCGGAATTCATTAACCCAATGGTTATTGCAAAATAGGTTTTACTAATTTCTTTATTTTTAAAAAGAGCACTCAACTTAATAATTGCAGAACTTGTTTTTCCAATGACTAGAAGTCCGCTTGTTGGATAATCTAATCTATGTATAGGTTGTGGTTTTACTGCATCTTGTTGTTTACTTTTTTGCAGATTTTGAGTAAGTGCATTTGCTATGGTTACAAATTTATTTCCACTAACTAAAATTCCTGCTGGTTTGTAGATAATCGCTAAATAATCGTCTTCAAATAAAACTTCTAAATTTAATTTTAATCTTTCAAAAGTTGATGATTTTTCTGATTCGAAAAGCTCAATTTTTTCTCCTCCCGAAATAAATTTCGAGGTTGTTGCTACAATTCCATCAATAAAAATCAATTTTTTTTTGATGGCTTTTTTAATGCTAGATTTTGTGGGAATTGTATTGAAAATACCAACTGCATATTCTTGAAAACGAATTGGTTTTTCTAATTTTTTAGCGATATGAGTTTCTATTAGTTGCATTATTTAGCAAACAATTGCCCAATATCTTTAAACGCTTTAAACTCTAAGGCATTATTTTCTGGATCATTAAAAAACATAGTGGCTTGTTCGCCGACTTTTCCTTTAAAACGAATGCAAGGTTCTATAATAAATTTTGTGTTAGTTGCTTTTAATTTTTCTGATAAATTTTGCCAATCACTCCAAGTTAGCACCACACCAAAATGCGGAACAGGAACATTATAACCATCTACAGGATTAGAAATTTTTTCTGGTTGAAATGCGTCTTTTTGATGAATTACCAACTGATGTCCAAAGAAATTAAAATCTACCCAATGCTCAGCACTTCTACCTTCTTCACAATTTAAAATATCTCTATAAAACCTTCTGCATTTTTCTAAATCTTGTACAGGAATGGCAAGGTGGAAGGGTTGTATGTTTGTTTTCAAAGTTTAAAATTTTAGATTCAAAGTTAATAAAATTTATTCGTCTTAATTTGCGCTAGAATTTTGTATTGATTGTTTGTGTTAGAGATTTCTCCACAAGGTCGAAATGACATTACAAGTTTGGAATGATATTGTTTTGTCATTCCGAGTGAAGCCATAGCGAAACCGAGGAATCTTTGTATCGTAAGATTTCTCCACAAGGTCGAAATGACATTACAAGTTTGGAATGATATTGTTTTGTCATTCCGAGTGAAGCCATAGCGAAACCGAGGAATCTTTGTATCGTAAGATTTCTCCACAAGGTCGAAATGACATTACAAGTTTGAAATGAGATTATTTTGTCATTCCGAGTGAAGCCCATAGCGAAACCGAGGAATCTTTGTATCGTAAGATTTCTCCGCAAGGTCGAAATGACATTACAAGTTTGAAATGAGATTATTTTGTCATTCCGAGTGGAGTGATAGCGAAATTGAGGAATCTTTGTATTGTAAGATTTCTCCGCAAGGTCGAAATGACATTACAAGTTTAGAATGAGATTGTTTTGTCATTCCGAGTGAAACGATAGTGAAACCGAGGAATCTTTGTATTGTAAGATTTCTCCACAAGGTCGAAATGACATTACAAGTTTAAAATGATATTGTTTTGTCATTGCGAGTGAAGCGATAGCAAAACCGAGGAATCTTTATATGAAGAGATTTCTCCACAAGGTCGAAATGATATTACAAGTTTGAAATGAGATTATTTTGTCATTCCGAGTGAAGCCATAGCGAAATTGAGGAAATTTTGTATGAAGAGATTTCTCCACAAGGTCGAAATGACATTACAAGTTTGGAACGATATTGTTTTGTCATTCCGAGTGAAGCCATAGCAAAACCGAGGAATCTTTGTATCGTAAGATTTCTCCACAAGGTCGAAATGACATTACAAGTTTGGAATGAGATTGTTTTGTCATTCCGAGTGAAGCCATAGCGAAATTGAGGAAATTTTGTATGAAGAGATTTCTCCGCAAGGTCGAAATGAGATTACAAGTTTGAAATGAGATTGTTTTGTCATTCCGAGTGAAGCGATAGCAAAACCGAGGAATCTTTATATGAAGAGATTTCTCCACAAGGTCGAAATGATATTACAAGTTTGAAATGAGATTATTTTGTCATTCCGAGTGAAGCCATAGCGAAACCGAGGAATCTTTGTATTGTAAGATTTCTCCACAAGGTCGAAATGACATTACAAGTTTGGAATGACATTTTTTTGTCATTCCGAGTGGAGTGATAGCGAAATTGAGGAATCTTTGTATTGTAAGATTTCTCCACAAGGTCGAAATGACATTACAAGTTTGGAATGGGATTATTTTGTCATTCCGAGTGGAGTGATAGCGAAATTGAGGAATCTTTGTATTGTAAGATTTCTCCACAAGGTCGAAATGACATTACAAGGTCGAAATGACATTACAATTTCGAAATGACCTTCTTTGGTTCCGTTAAAATTCTAAAACCCAACAGCGGTATCATCGCCTCTAGGATCTGCACCTCCTTCTAATGTTCCATTGGGCAATACTAAAATAGCATCAACTCTGCCAATAATCAAAGAATTTTTTTCTAAAATGGTGTATCCCAAAGCTTCTAATTGAGATTTTGTTGCATTATCAAACCCATGAGGTTCCATTCGAATAACATCTGGCAACCATTGATGATGAAATCTTGGTTGATTTACTGCTTCTTGCATGCCCATTTTGTAGTCTATTACATTAATAATATTCTGTAAAACAGAAGTAATAATGGTAGAACCTCCAGGTGTGCCAATGACCATAAGTAGTTTTTCGTCTTTTTCTACTATGGTAGGTGTCATAGAACTTAACATTCTTTTTTCTGGAGCTATGGCATTGGCTTCAGAACCTATTAAACCATAAACATTTGGTACTCGAGGTTTGCTAGAAAAATCATCCATTTCGTTATTTAGAAAAAAACCGGCTCCTTTTACTAACATAGCCTGTATTTAAGGTTGTGGTTACAGAAACCGCATTTCCAAATTGGTCCACAATAGAATAATGTGTGGTTTCATCACTTTCAAAACCTAAGATTTTTCCATTAGAAATGCTTGAAGAAGGTGTGGCTTTATGCCACGAAAAAGATTGCATTCTTTGGTTGATGTAATTGGTGTTGGTTAAGCTATCTATAGGTACATTTACAAAATCGATATCTCCTAAATAATGTGCTCTGTCTGCATAACTTCTTCTTTCTGCTTCTGTTAATAATTGAATGTACTTTGTTGAGTTATGTTTTATTTCAGATAAATTAAAAGGTGCTATAGATTTTAAAATTTGTGCCAAACAAATGCCTCCGCTTGCGGGCAAAGTCATGGACGTAATTGTATGATTTTTGTATGAAAAAGTGATGGGTTTTTGCCAAACAGCAGTGTATTTTTCTAAATCTTGGTGCGAAATAATTCCCCCTAATTCAGTAACATAATTTACTAACAAATCAGCCGTTTTTCCTTTGTAAAATCCGTCTTTACCAAAATCTCGAATGCGTTCTAAAGTTTGGGCTAATTCTTCTTGTTTTAGAATATCTCCAGCTTTCCATTTTTTATCAAAAATAGTTCTGTAATTATTTACTTTTTCGAATTTTTCAGTAGCATTATTTAAATCTTTGGCTTGCATTTTTGTTATTGTAAATCCGTTTCTTGCCAAATCTATCGCTGGCTGAATTAAATCTTTCATGGATAAACTACCCATTTTTTGATGCACTTCAAAAACACCAGCAACAGAACCAGGAATGCCAACTGCGTTGGCACCCAACACACTTTTATCTGGAATTACATTGCCCAAAGAATCTAAATACATATCTCTATGTGCAGTAATTGGTGCTTTTTCTCTAAAGTCTAAAGCCCCTTTTGTTCCATCGTGATTTCTATATACCATAAATCCACCACCACCAATATTACCAGCAACCGGATATACAACTGCCAAAGCAAAATGTGTAGCGACCATAGCATCAAAAGCATTACCGCCTTTTTTTAGAATGTCTGCGCCAATTTTAGAGGCTTCTTCTCTTGCAGAAACTACCATCGCTTTTTGGGCAATTACTCCTGTAACTTTTTCTTTTTTGCAAGTAACGAATATGAATAATAAGCTGAGAAGAAAAAGTGTTTTTTTCATAATTATAATCATTTTTTGATTCCTGCTTTTCGACTTCGTCGAAGATAAACTCTAACAAGAATCTAAATTTACTTTTTATGGATTTCTATTTGTGTAGGAATGACAAGTAGCTCTTTTAATTTCTGACTCGAAAACTCTATTAAATCTTTAAAAAAGAGGGTAAAGTCTTCTTCTAATTCTTTTTTTAATAAGCGTAAATCTTCAATGGCTAAGTTCATTTGCGATTTGCCTTTGGTTCTATGGTTCATTCCGTTTAAAACCTTTGCAATGCCGTCTTCAAATTGATAGTTGTATAGAATGTTATATTCAATCATATATTTAATAAAGTTTTGAGACTTTATAGGCAACTCTAAAAGTTTTTTATGAAATAATTTATTTATAGAATCTGTATATACGTCTAAAGGAATTGCAGAATAATTTGCCCAATTTTTGGCTAAAAAATAATCGTAAAAAATATCGATAATTACGCCATCGTAATGTCTGTAACGTTTATGTAGCCTGCGTTTGCTTTTTCTAACAATTTTGTGTGCATCTGTAAAGGTGTCTATTTCTCTGTGCAAGAAAATTCCTTGCTGAATTTCTTTTGAAAACTTTGTGTAATTATTCCCTCTAATATGGTCTGCAATAAAATTGCCAATCATAATATTGGTGTTGTTTTGTGATAGGTATAAATGGGCAAGGAAATTCATAGGAGTAAATGTAAAGAAAAAACCACAATCAAATTAATTTGATTGTGGTTTTAATATGTTGTGTCATTTCGAGCTTATCGAGAAATCTATTTTATGAGATTCCTCCATTTCAGTCGGAATGACAATATCCTTCACTTTAGTCGGAATGACAGTATCCTTCACTTTAGTAGGAATGGTTGTATTCTTCACTTCAGGTGGAATGGTGGTATTTTCCACTTTAGTTGGAACGACAGTTGCTAGTTATTCAACATCACAGGCATTACCAACATGGTTATTTGTTCGCCTTCATCAGTACCATCAATTGGTGTTAAAATTCCTGCTCTATTAGGCAAAGACATTTCTATTAAAATTTCGTTAGAACTTAAATTATTTAACATTTCGCTTAAAAAACGAGAGTTGAAACCAATTTGCATATCATCACCTTGATAATCGCAACTCAAACGTTCGTGAGCTTTATTGGCAAAATCTAAATCTTCTGCAGAAATATTTAGTTCTGTGCCTGCCATTTTTAAACGAATTTGATGCGTAGTTTTACTAGAGAAAATAGAAACACGTCTTACAGAGTTTAAAAAAGAGGCTCTGTCAACGGTTAATTTATTCGGATTTTCCTTTGGAATAACCGCTTCGTAATTTGGGTATTTACCATCAATCAAACGACAAACCAACACCATATTATCAAACGTAAATTTTGCATTCGCATCGTTATATTCAATGGTAACATCGCTTTCAGAGCCACTTAAAACTCCTTTTAATAAATTTAAAGGTTTCTTTGGCATAATAAATTCTGCAGTTTGGTCTGCAGTAACATCGGTTCTAGAATATTTTACCAATTTATGAGCATCCGTAGCAACAAACGTTAAGCTTTGAGAACTAAATTGAAAGAACACCCCACTCATTACTGGGCGTAAATCGTCGTTTCCGGCAGCAAAAATAGTTTTTGAAATGGCAGTTCCTAAAATGTGTGCAGGAACCACTGTTTTACTTGGAGCGGGTAAAGAAACCGCTTTCGGAAATTCATCACCACCAAAATAAGCCATGTCGTATTTTCCTTGATCGGAACTAATTTCAATGGTATTATCTCCTTCTGTTTTAAAAGTTAAGGGTTGGTCTGGAAAGGTTTTTAAAGTATCTAGCAACAAACGCGCAGAAACAGCTATAGAACCTTCGCTATCACTCTCTACATTTACAACAGAACTCATTGTAGTTTCTAAATCTGATGCAGAAATTTTTAGTTGATTTTCAGACAATTCAAGCAAAAAATTGTCTAAAATTGGTAATGTGTTATTACTATTTATAACGCCACCTAAAACCTGTAGTTGTTTTAGCAATTGCGAACTCGATACAATAAATTTCATTAATTTTCTTATCTTAATTAGAATTACAAATATAACCTTAATAAGTGATTTTAAAAATTAATTTATCAACAGGTTATAAGCAATTTTGTTGATGATCTTAAAAACGTTATAATTATGTTAATTCGTTTATTTTGTTTGATAAAAAAAGTACATTTGTTACAACATCAATCTTCAATTATAATGATGATTGTTGCCTCGAGCGCAGTCGAGAGGATATTTTAATTAGTTCTCGACTGCGCTCGAACTGACATTCAATCGTTTAAAAGAATGAAGAAAATACTACTTTTAATTACTGTTTCATTATTAGTTTCTACGTCAATATTCGCACAAAAACCAGCTAAATTAACTTCAAATCAAATTTACGAGAAAGTTCAAAAATTAAACTTTTTAGGCACTGCATTATACATTGCTGCACATCCAGATGACGAAAATACACGACTAATCGCATATTTAGCAAACCACATAAAAGCAAGAACGGGTTATTTATCTTTAACTCGAGGAGATGGAGGACAAAATTTAATTGGGCCAGAAATTAGAGAACTATTAGGTGTCATTAGAACACAAGAATTATTAGCAGCAAGACGTGTAGATGGTGGAGAACAATTGTTTACAAGAGCCAACGATTTTGGGTACTCTAAACATCCAGATGAAACCTTAAAAATCTGGAATAAAAATGAAGTTTTAAGCGATGTTGTTTGGGCTATTAGAACTTTTAAACCCGATGTAATTATCAACAGATTTAATCATAGAACACCAGGAACCACACATGGGCATCATACAAGTTCTGCCATTTTAAGTGTAGAAGCTTTTGATTTGGCAGGCGACAATACAAAATATAAAGATCAGTTAAAATATACAAGTTCTTGGCAACCCAAACGATTGTTTTATAACACTTCTTCGTGGTTTTATAGAGATCGACAAAAGTTCGAAGAACAAGCCAAAGATTTTACAAAATTTAATGTTGGTGTGTATTACCCTTTAAAAGGCTTGTCTAACAACGAGTTAGCCTCTATCGCAAGTAGCCAACATTTGTGCCAAGGTTTTGGAAGACTTACCACAAGAGGAAATCAAAATGAATATGTCGAGTTTTTAAAAGGCGACAAACCAAAAGATAAAAACGATATTTTTTCAGGAATAAATACCACTTGGAATCGTATAGAAAATGGTGGCGATATTGGTGATATTTTGTACGAAGTTGAAGAAAAATTCGATTTTGTAAACCCGTCTAAACATTTGCCAATGTTGTTAGAAGCATATCAAAAAATACAGAAATTAAAAGATCACCATTGGAGAAAAATTAAAGAAAAACAAATTTTAGAAATTATTGAAGCCTGTGCTGGTTTGTATTTAGAAGCCTCTGCTGTGAGTTCTTCTGGAACACCAAACTCAACAATAGAAGTTCATTTCGAAGCGTTAAATAGAAGTAGTTTTCCAGTTGAATTAACATCGATTTATTCTACGATTGATGGAAAAAAGATTCCTAAAAATATCGAATTACAGAGCAATAAAAAATCGAACTTTAAAGAAACAATTTTATTAAAAACAAATACTTATTCAGACCCATATTGGTTGCGAGAAAATGCTTCTTTGGGAATGTATGCTGTAAAAAATCAATTGTTAATTGGCAAACCAGAAACACCAAGTCCTGCACAAATAACATTTAATTTAACTATGGGTAATGTTGCGGTTTCCATTACAAAAGATGTCGTAAGAAGATATGCAGAAAGAGATAAAGGAGAAATTTACGAACCCTTTGAAGTTTTACCCAAAGTAACTACAAAACTAAAAGATAAAGTTGTTATTTTTTCTGAAGATACCGCGCAAAAAGTGTTGGTAGAAGTTAGCGCAGGAGAGAATAACGTGTCTGGAAAAGTACATTTAAAAGTGCCTGCAAATTGGCAAGTTTCTCCAAAAGAAATCAATTTTAAAATTCAGCAAAAAAACGACAAACAAACGGTTGCCTTTTTGGTAAATCCGCCTAAAAATCAATCTGAAGGAAAATTGAAAGTAATAGCAACTTTAAACGGAAAGAGTTTTACAAAAGAATTGGTAGAAATTAACTACAATCACATTCCAAAACAATCGGTTTTATTAAATTCTGAAGCAAAAATTGTTCGTTTAAATATAGAAAAAGTAGGCAATAATATTGGTTACATCACAGGTGCTGGAGATGCAATTCCAGAAAATTTACGTCAAATTGGTTATACTGTAGAAGAAATAAATCCGATAGCAATTAACGCAGAAAACTTACAAAAATACGATGCCATTGTTTTAGGAATTAGGGCATATAATGTGGTAAAAGAATTAAAATTTAAACAAAAATATTTGTTGGCATATGTAAAAAATGGTGGAAATATGATTGTGCAATACAACACCAATAGAGGTGTAGATGTTGCGCCACCATTTCCATTACAATTATCAAGAGATCGAGTTACCGATGAATTTGCCGAAGTAAGAATTTTAGATAAAAATCATCAATTATTAAATTTTCCGAATAAAATTACAAAAGAAGATTTTAAAGGTTGGGTACAAGAAAGAGGTTTGTATTTTCCGAACTCTTGGGATGCGAATTTTACACCCATTTTATCGATGAATGACAAAGGTGAGACTCCTAAAAAAGGAAGTTTATTAATCGCAAAATACGGCAAAGGAAATTATATATACACAGGTTTAAGTTTCTTTAGAGAATTGCCAGCAGGAGTTTCTGGAGCTTATAAGTTGTTTGCAAATATGTTGTCTGTTGGGAAAAGAAAATAGTTTCAAAGTTTAAGATTTCAAGTTTAAGGTTTCAAGTTTAAGTTAAGGATTCGCATTGTTGTTCCTGTAAAAATAGGAATCTATAATTAGTAATTAGTGATTTTATAAACTTGTCTTTTCTAAAAAAAAATAAAAGTTAGCAAACAAGTTTAGCCCTGATTGAAACGACATCCTTTTTTACTGTCAGTTCGAGTGATTTTTATGACGAAGGAAGAAAAATTGTATCGAGAACAGAAGTAAAAAAGATATAGTGGAAAGCAGGAAATAGCTCCAAAAAAAAAGAATACAAAATGAAAGAACAAAAATATGTTTGGAAAAAAGTGTACACATTGGTTTTGGTGGCAAATTTGTTGTATTTGATTGCTTTTTATTTAATTACGAATTATTTTACGATTTAGGTATGGAAATGGCAAGTAAATTACACACAGTAGATTGGATTGTTCTTTCTATAACCCTTTTGTTTATAGTTGCTTACGGAACTTACGTGACACGAAAAAATAAAAATGTAACCGATTATATTAAAGGAGGAAGTGACTCGAAATGGTGGACCATTGGGTTGTCGGTTATGGCAACACAGGCAAGTGCTATCACGTTTTTGTCAACTCCTGGTCAAGCGTTTCATAGTGGAATGGGATTTGTGCAATTCTATTTCGGTTTGCCAATTGCAATGGTTATTATTTGCGTGGTTTTTATTCCTATTTATCACAAATTAAAAGTTTATACAGCTTACGAATTCTTAGAAGGAAGGTTCGATTTAAAAACCAGAAGTTTAGCGGCTATTTTGTTTTTAATTCAGCGTGGTTTGGCAGCTGGAATTACCATTTTTGCGCCCGCAATTATTTTAAGTGCGGTTTTAGGTTGGGATTTGTTAACGCTGAATGTTATCATTGGATTTTTAGTAATTATTTACACAGTTTCTGGAGGAACAAAGGCCGTAAATGTAACGCAGAAACAACAAATGATTGTTATTTTTTGTGGAATGCTTATCGCTTTTTACATGATTATGTCGCAACTTCCTGCAGACATTACGTTTACAAAAGCATTAAAAATTGCTGGTGCAAGCGGAAAAATGGAGGTGTTAGATTTTTCTTTCGATTTGAACAATCGTTATACAGTTTGGACCGGAATTTTAGGTGGAACTTTTTTAATGCTGTCTTATTTTGGTACAGACCAAAGTCAGGTACAGCGTTATTTGTCTGGTAAATCTGTTCGCGAAAGTCAATTGGGTTTAATTTTTAACGGCCTTTTAAAAGTGCCAATGCAGTTTTTTATTTTGTTAATTGGTGTCATGGTTTTTGTGTTTTATCAGTTCAATCCTTCGCCTTTAAATTTTAACCCTGGCGCAAATATCGAAGTTGTAAAATCTAAATATGCAAATGAGTACCAACAGTTACAAGATGAACATGTAAAAATTGAAAATTCAAAAAAAATACTTTTTTCAAATGGTTTTCAGCCAGAAGAAAAACAACAAATTTTAGACTTAAATACAAGAGATTTGGCTTTAAAAGCAAAATCGAAAGCAATTATTGATAAAATTGATGAAGAAAATACTTTAGAAAAAATAGAGTCGAATGACAAAGATTATGTGTTTATTCATTTTATTTTAAACAACTTACCAAGAGGTTTAATTGGCCTTTTGTTAGCGGTAATTTTGTCTGCAGCCATGTCTTCTACAGCATCTGAATTAAATGCTTTGGCGAGTACAACTGCCATGGATTTATACAAACGAAATGTAAAAAAAGAAAGAAGCGAAACGCATTTTGTAAAAGCCTCTAAATGGTTCACTTTGGTCTGGGGTATTGTTGCCATTTCTGTGGCCTGTATTGCCAATTTGTTTGATAATTTAATTCAGCTCGTAAATATTATTGGATCTATTTTCTACGGAAATGTTTTGGGTATTTTCTTACTGGCATTTTTTATAAAATTTGTAAAAGGAAACGCTGTTTTTATCGCAGCTTTAATTACACAAGCAATTATTATTGCTGTTTATTTTTTAGATTGGTTGCCTTATTTATGGCTAAACTTATTGGGTTGCGCTTTGGTAATGGGAACTGCGATTTTAATTCAGTCTTTTTTACCAAAAAAGCCAAAATTAAAATTGAGTGAAGTTTAAATTGAAAATTCAAACCTCACAGGTTTTTAAAACCTGTGAGGTCTTTAAGTATAAGTGCAATGATTAGAAAGATTAAATGGGGAATTATTGGTCTAGGAAAAATAGCTAATAAATTTGCAGAAGATTTAGCAACAATTAATGATGCAGAATTAGTTGCAGTCGCTTCTAGAAATCAAGAGAATGCAAATGAGTTTGCGAGTAAATTTAACGCTAAAAAGGCATACAATTCGTATGAAGATTTAGTAAAGGATTCTGAAGTTGATGCAATTTATATCGCAACTCCCCATAGTTTTCATAAAAACCACACTCTGCTTTGTTTGCAACATAAAAAAGCAGTTTTGTGTGAAAAACCTTTTGCAATGAATTCAATAGAAGTTGAAGAAATGATTTCTGTTGCCAAAGAAAACAACGTTTTATTAATGGAAGCATTATGGACGTATTTTTTGCCACATTATAAATTTGCTTTAAAATTTTTGCAACAAGAAAAATTAGGGAAAGTAACTCAATTAGAAGCAGATTTTGGTTTTCATCCAGCATACAATGAAAACAGTAGGGTTTTTAAAAAAGAGGTGGGTGGTGGAAGCTTGTTAGATATTGGAATTTATCCAATTTTTGCAGCTTTATCAACCTTAGGAAAACCAAAAAAGATCGATGCAAATGCAACTTTTTTTAAAAACGGAGCAGATGCTGCTTGTTCAATGGTTTTTGAATATGAAAATTCAAAAGCACTTTTAAAAAGTACGTTATTAGAAAAAACAAAAACGGAAGCAATTTTTACTTGCGAAAAAGGAAAATTGATAATAAACAGGCAATTTCACGCACCAAGTTCTGTAACTATTATTTCTGAAGAAAAAGAAGAAACTATTCAATTTGAAAATACAACAAATGGGTATCATTTCGAAACAGAGCATTTTAATCAGCTTTTAAGAGATGGTAAAAAAGAAAGTGATGTAATGACTTTCGAATTCTCTAAAAACTTGATTAAAGTTTTGGATGAAGTAAGGGCGGCTATTGGTTTAGATTATTAGGTTGAAGAAATTGTACCCTTTATTTTATCTAAATTTTAGATTTTCTATTGAAATCTTTCATAAAATTATGAGTGTGCTATTTCCTATCCAAAAAGTCTTGATAAGCTTCTTGCGAAATTGCTTTTCCTAAAGAATCTAATTGAGAAGCTTCCTTTCCACTTTCTAAGATAGTTTTATCACTTGTAAAATCGTACACAAACAAGCCGTTTTTAGAGAAAGTTCCAAAGCCATTATTAAAAATATAATGTATGTATTGTTGGTTTGAATTGTTAAAAATGTTTTTGCTAAAATTAAAGTCAGTATTGTTTCCATTTACCAAATCTAACAAGGTAAAGGGTAAATCTACCTGCGAAGAAATATTATTTATTTCGATGCCTTTTTGTTGCAAAGCACCCCCAACCACAACATTGGTATTTTAAATTTTTTAGGAGAATTAAAAACACCTTCGTGTTTTGGAGAGCGGTGTCCATGATCTGCAATAATAATAATTAAGGTGTTTTTATACCAAGGTTGTTGTTTTGCATTTTCGATAAAATCTCCAATCACTTGATCTGTATATGCATGTGCGCTTCTAAATTTATTTTCGTCTGTATCTTTTCCGAATTTGTAATCGCCAATAATTTCGTAAGGTTCGTGACTTGTAAGTGTTAAAGCAATTTTAAAAAAAGGTTCTTTTTGAGCGCCTTTTAAATCGTCTGCAAAACGCTTCATAAAAATATGGTCGTGTGCGCCCCATTTCGAATTCCAATCTTTTTTATCGAAATCATCTCCATCTACAAAATGCGTAATTCCAGAGTTTCGTAAATAGGTATTCATATTTCCAAAATTTAAATCTCCACCATGATAAAAAGAAGTTTCGTAGCCTAAATCAATCATTTTTTGAGGCAACATTGGCAAACTTCTGGTTTTATTTGGCATTTTCATAATGCTTTTTGTGGGCTGTGGATAATAACCACTTAAAATAGCAGGAATTCCTTTGTCTGTTCGGTCTCCATTTGCATAGAAATTTGTAAATAAAATTCCTTCTTTAGAAAGTCGATTCAAATTCTCAGTAACATGTGGTTCACCACCCAAAGAACCTACAACTTTGGCCGTTAAACTTTCCCAAATAATTAAAATAACGTTTGGTTTTGGGTTGTTTAAAATACTGTCTTTTGTGGCTGTTAATAATGGTTTTCTTCTTTTTGAAATGATTTTTTTCGCAACAACATCATCAAAAAACTTGTAAGGATTTCCGGTGTCTGATTTGTGAGAAAGCACATTAAAAAAATTCCAAATAAAATTAATTGCAGCATGGTTGGCAAACATTTTATCAGAAAAATAAACATTGCTTTGGTTTACAGGAATCGTTTGCAACCCCCTCTTAAAGGAATTATTAAAAGAGCAGTTATTATTAAAAACAAAGGTATTTGTAACCCACTTCCTTTGTTGATATTTTTCATTTTTAAATGAATGTTCTTTTGAAACCATTTGATAAAAATAAAAGAAAATATCACTAAAAATAAAGTTCCTAAAATTATTTGAAAACTAGAAACAGAAGCCAACATTACTTCTGGAGTATTTAAATATGTAAAGAAAGTGGTATCTAAACGAACTCCCCAAGCTTCATACAAACCAACATCTAATAATAGAAAAATAGTTACTAAAATAATTAAAATATATGAGTACCATTTTATAATTTTTTCGATAATTTTAGTTGGAAAAAATACCGTAAAAATAATCAGCAAAAAAGGAATGATACTTAAATAAGAAGCAAAAGAGCCATCTAATCGTAAACCATAAACAAATGTTTTAAGAATTGTTACAAAGTCTAACTCTTTGGTTTTATCAAAATTAAAAAGCAGAAAAAATAACCGCGCAAATACAAAATAACCCACCCAAAGAAAAAAATAAGTAAAGTTAAATAAAAGTCTGTTTTTTATACTTTTCATAAAATAAAATAGAAGAATTTTTAAAGGTTATTCAGTTACTTTTAAGCGAGCTTTTGCAGTTACAGAAACATCAGAATAATCGTTATTTAAATATTTTAAATACCCAGTAATGGCAATCATGGCAGCATTATCTGTTGTATATTCGAACTTTGGAATGTAGGTGGTCCAGCCAAAATGCTTTTCTGCGAGCTGTAAACGTTTTCTAATTTCTGAATTTGCAGAAACACCACCAGCAATGGCAATGTGTTTTATACCCGTTTTTTTAACCGCATTTTTTAATTTTTCCATTAAAATTTCTACAATTGTATATTGTATAGAAGCACAAATATCATCTAAATTTTCTTCGATAAAATTAAGGTTTATACGCTGTTGTTTCTGAATAAAATATAAAATTCCTGTTTTTAAACCACTAAAACTAAAATCTAAATCGCCCACTTTTGGTTTTGTAAAAGGAAATGCTTTTGGGTTTCCTAATTGTGCGTGTTTATCAATTAAAGGACCTCCAGGATAAGGTAAACCTAAAATTTTTGCAGATTTATCAAAAGCTTCTCCAACAGCATCATCTATAGTTTCACCTAAAATTTCCATTTCAAAATAATGGGTAACTTTTACAATTTGTGTATGACCACCACTTATGGTTAAGCAAATAAATGGAAAAGGAGGCGTTTTGTTAGTTTCTTCTTTAATAAAATGAGCCAAAATATGTGCCTGCATATGGTTTACATCAATCAAAGGAATTTCTAAACCCAAAGCTAAAGATTTTGCAAAAGAAGTTCCAACTAATAAAGAACCCATTAAACCAGGGCCTCTCGTAAATGCAATTGCAGATAATTTTTCTTTTGTAATATTCGCTTTTTCTATGGCTTGTTGTATCACAGGAACAATGTTTTGTTGGTGTGCTCTGGAGGCCAACTCAGGCACAACACCACCGTATTTAGCGTGTACTTCTTGGTTGGCAACCACATTACTTAAAACTTTAGCATCGCAAATAACAGAGGCACTTGTGTCGTCGCAAGAAGATTCTATTCCTAAAATATAAACCGGTTTTTTCATAAAAAAATATTGAGTCACAAAATTAAGTATTATTTTAGGTTGAAGTCACTTTTTTAAGATTAGAAATTAAATTCTTTGTTAAATTTGCACGTTCTTTGTAAGAGTTGGCAATATTTTTGATTACTTGTCATTAAAACATTGTTATTTCTTTTAAAATAAATAGTCATTAAACGAGCTGGAAAAAAAATACTAAAATGGTTAGGGTACCTTGTGCTCTTTTTGTTGTTGCTTAGTATTTTATTATCTACCTCTTATGTACAAACGAAATTGGGCGAATATGCAACAAATCGCATTAACGACGATTTCGGAACCAACCTAACCATTGGAAAAATAAACTTATCTTTTTTAGGAAGTGTAGAACTAAAAGATGTAAAAATTAAAGACCATCATAAAGATACTTTAATCTTTGTAAATAGCGTAAGCACTTCTATTTTAAATGCTAAAAAAGTACTAAATAGCGAAGTTTTATTAGGCGATATTACCATAGATGGCGCACATTATTACATGAAAACCTACAAAGGCGAAAAAGACGATAATATGGCTGTTTTTATGGATGGTTTTAAAAGCGATAAACCAAAAGAATCGCTTGTACCTCCATTTATTTTAAAAACAGCCAATGTTTATGTAAATAATTTAGATTTTAAATTAATTAATTTAAACAAGAAAGATTCGTTGGTTTTTTCAGCATTAAAAACAGGAGGAAATTTACAAAACCTATCTATTGTAGGGCTTAATTTTTCTACCAATACAAGAGGTTTGTATTTTGTAACTAATTTAGGGTTAGAGGTAACCAACTTAACCACCAATTATACATTTACCAAAACGGCAATGAAATTTGCAAATACCACTTTGCAAACCAAAAATTCTAATATATATGGCGATATTCTTTTTACTTACAAAAGAGAAGATTTAACCAGTTTTACAGATAAAGTAAAAATAAATGCAGCTTTTAAGAAAAGCGATTTAAAGGTTTCTGATTTAAAGAAATTTTACAAAGAAATTAGTGGAAACGATGTAATAACTTTTAAAGCAAATATGTTGGGTACACTAAATAATTTCGATTTTAAAAATTTAAAACTCGCCACCCAAAAAGGAATTCGAGTTTACGGAGACCTATCTTTTGTAAATGCTGTAAATATTGAAAGAGGTTTTGTTTTTGAAGGAGATTTAAACAACTTAACAGGTACTTACAGAAATTTAAAAAGTATTATGCCCAATGTTTTGGGAAAGAATATTCCTACAGAATTCGACAAATTTGGTCGGTTTGTGGCTAGAGGAAAAGTAAAAGTAACGCCTACTCAAATGACAGCCACTGTTACAATGAACTCAGAAATTGGAGGGATTGTAACCGATTTAGAAATCGATAATATAGATGCAATTGATACTGCAAGCTATGTAGGAAGTTTACAATTACTAGGTTTTGATATGGGTACATTTTTAAATGACCCGCTGTTTGGAAAAATTTCTTTAGAAGGAGATGTAAACGGAAATGGATTTACATTATCGAATATCGATACTAGATTTATTGGTAAAATTTCTGAATTTAATTTTAAAGATTATACCTATAAAAATATGGTAGCCAATGGCCAATATCAAAATAATAAATTCGATGGAGATTTACTCATTAACGACGAAAATTTTAAAATGGATTTTAAAGGTTTGGCAGATTTATCTTCAGAAGTACATAAATTCGATTTTAAATCGTCCATTACTTACTTAAACTTAAAAGAAACAAATCTTTTTACAAGAGATAGTATTTCTATTGTAAAAGGAGACGTAACTTTAGATATAGAAGGAAACAATTTAGATGATATTGTTGGAAAAGCAACCTTTAGAAACGTTTTATATACCAATGAAAAGAAAGAGTATAAATTTAAAGAATTCGATGTTACATCTTCTGTAAAAGATAGCATTAAAACCATCGAAGTAGTTTCCGAAGACATTGCGAGTGGCGCTATTTCAGGAAAGTTTTCTTTTGAAGAATTGCCAAAAGTAGCACAAAATGCATTAGGAAGCATTTATACGAATTACAACCCATACCCAGTAACTCCAAACCAGTATTTAGATTTTAATTTTACTGTTTTTAATAAGATTGTAAACGTATTTTTTCCATCAATTTCTATTGACGATAATACAAAATTAAAAGGAAAAATAAATTCCGATAAAAACCTTTTTAAGCTTACGGTGTCTTCTCCAAGAATCGATGCTTATGGAAACGAAGTAAAAGAAATTTTACTAAGAACCGATAATCAAAATCCGCTTTACAACACGCATTTAACAGCATCAGAAGTAAATACACCATATTATAATGTCTCTAAATTAAATTTATTAAACAGAACCCAAAACGATACGTTGTATTTCAAATCGGTTTTTAAAGGAGGAAACAAGAAAAATGAAGACTTTAACCTCGATTTCTTTTACACATTTAATGCCGAAGGAAAATCGGTAGTTGGTTTTGAAGAATCGTCGTTTATTTATAAAGAAAACACGTGGAATATCAATCCAGATAAATTAAATACAGATAAAATTACCTTCGATTTAAAAAAGGGCGAATTTAATTTTAGTCAGTTTAAATTAGTTTCAGGAGAACAAAAAGTAGAGTTTACAGGAAGTTTAAAAGGAAATGACGAGAAAATACTGTTGGCAGATTTTACGAAAGTAAACTTAGAAAGTTTTCTTCCTAAAATAGATAGTTTGGCTTTGAAAGGCACACTCTCTGGAAATTTAGATTTTGTGCAAAAAGAAGGAGATTACAGCCCCGAAGCAACTTTAGTCGTAAAAGATTTTCAAGTAAATAATTTCAAACAAGGAAACTTATCAATTAACATAAAAGGAGATAATTCGTACGAAAAATACAATGTAAATTTATCAATAGAAAATAAAGATGTAAAAAGTATTGCAGCCACAGGTTCTTTAGATTTTTCTTCAGAAAGACCCATTATCGATTTAAATGTATTTTTAGAAGAATTTAAACTAGAGGCATTTAGTCCATTAGGGCAAGATGTTTTATCTTCATTAAGAGGAAGCGCCACTGGAGATTTTACATTAAGAGGTTTTTTAAGCAATCCAGATATGGATGGTACTTTAACACTTAAAAATGCAGGTTTAAAATTTCCTTATTTAAATGTAGATTACGATTTCGAAGGCGAATCTATAATTACTTTAATGCAGCAATCTTTTATTTTAGAAGACTTTAAATTACGAGATACCAAACATCAAACCAAAGGAATTTTTAAAGGAAGTATTTCTCACTTTAATTTTAAACAATGGTTTTTAGATTTAAAAATAGAAAGCGATAACCTTTTAGTGTTAGATACCCAAAAAACAGAAGAAGCTTTGTATTATGGTGCTGCTTATATAGATGGTACTGCAGATATTACAGGTTTAACAGATAGGTTAACCATAGATGTAAATGCAAAAACAAATGCAGGAACACTTTTTGTAGTACCTATAAAAGATGTAGAAACTGTAGATAGTTATAAGTTAATTCATTTTAAAACAAAAGAAACAAAAGCAAAAGACCGCCAAAAAGAAATTGCCTTAGAAGCTTTAAAAGGATTGGAATTAAACATCGATTTAGAAGTAACAAAAGATGCCGTTGCACAAATTGTTATTGATGAGGTTTACGGAAGCCAATTAACAGGTAGAGGATCTGGAAATTTGCGAATAGAAATAGACACCAGAGGAAAGTTTAATATGTTTGGCGACTATGTGGTAAATAATGGAGTGTACGACTTTAAATACGGAGGAATTGTAAACAAACCATTTGTTATTCAAAGAGGAGGAACTGTGTCTTGGAATGGAAACCCTACAGATGCAAATTTAGACGTGACCGCAATTTACAAAGCAAAAGCAAATCCAGGAGTTTTATTAGAAAACTTTAATTCTAATAGAAATATAGAAGTAGATTTGGTAACTAAAATTACAGGAGGGCTGTTCAACTCGAAACAAGAGTTAGACATTCAACTCACCAATGTCGATCCAACCATTGCCAACGAGTTAGAATTTATTTTAAATGATAATAACGTAAATGAAAAAACAACACAATTTATTTCTTTATTAGCCTTTGGTAATTTTACAAACCCAGACAAAGTAAATTTCGATGCAAATGCAACCATTACCAATACAGCTTCAAGTGCCATTGCAGCTGCTTTCTCTAGTTTATTAAACAACCCAGATAGTAAATTTCAATTAGGGGTAGATTATCAACAAGGTCAGTCAGATAACAATGTAGAACGTTTAAATATAGACAATCAAGTAGATTTGTCTGTAAGCACAAAAGTGAGCGATCGAGTAATTATAAACGGAAAAGTAGGAGTTCCAGTGGGTACAAAAACACAATCGAGCGTTATTGGAGAGGTAAAAGTAGAAGTTTTGTTAAATGAAGAAGGAAACTTTAGAGGTGTAATATTCAATCGTCAAAACGAAATTCAATATACAATCGAAGATCAAGGTTATACACAAGGTGTTGGACTTTCGTATCAAGTTAATTTTAATACACTTTCAGAATTGCTTCAAAAAATAAGAGGAAAGAAGAAAAAAGAAAAACCTAAAAAGAAAAAGGTGGTAAAAGATTCTCTTAAAAAAGTTAACAAAAACTTAATAAATTTCGAAGGAAATTAACTTTCTTTTTCCCTTATTTTTAGTAAAAATTATCCCAACAAAAAACAGCTTCACATTTTTATGAAACATTATTTTTGATGCAAAATAAATTGTTAAAAAACAGGTTGAAAATGTTTCGTAATTTCAAACAAGAAATGGTATAACTTTTAAAAAAGATACTTCTTAAAAAGAGTATAAAAATAAAGGAAAAAACCTAAAACGATTTCGTAGTTTTTTTATTTTAAATGCTTAAAAAGCAGTAATTTTACGATATATAATTATGAAGAAAATCAAAAAAATAGCAGTTATGACTTCTGGAGGAGATGCTCCAGGAATGAATGCCGCAATTAGATCTGTAGTTAGAGCATGTGCTTATTACAGAGTTAGTTGTGTTGGAATATATAGAGGTTATGAAGGTCTTATCGAAGGCGATTTTATTGAGTTAACAGCAAGAAGCGTTAATAATATCATCAATAAAGGAGGCACCATTTTAAAATCTGCAAGATCAAAAGAATTTAGAACCAAAGAAGGCAGAGCCAAAGCTTACGAACATTTAAAAGAAAATGATATCGAAGCAATGGTTGTAATTGGTGGAGATGGATCTTTTACAGGCGCCGTAATTTTTAATGAAGAATACAAGTTTCCGGTAATTGGTATTCCAGGAACCATCGATAACGATATTTTTGGTACTACCCACACTTTAGGTTATGACACAGCCTTAAACACAGCTGTAGAAGCAATCGATAAAATTAGAGATACAGCCTCTTCGCACAATAGATTATTTTTTGTAGAAGTTATGGGAAGAGATGCTGGTTTTATCGCCTTAAATGCCGGAGTTGGAGCAGGAGCAGAAGAAATTTTAATTCCTGAAGAAGATTTAGGGTTGGATAGAATGTTAGAATCTTTAAAGAAAAGTAGAAGAACAGGAAAATCTTCTAGTATTGTTGTGGTGGCAGAAGGAGATAAATCTGGTAAAAATGTGTACGAATTAGCGAAATATGTAGAAGAAAACTTACCAGAATACGATGTTCGAGTATCCGTTCTAGGTCACATGCAAAGAGGAGGTTCTCCATCTTGTTTCGATAGAGTTTTAGCAAGCAGATTAGGGGTAAAATCTGTAGAACTACTATTAGATGGTAAAACCAATTTAATGGTTGGTTTAAAGAATAACGAAGTAATAAGCACAAGCATTGCAGAAGCAATTAAAGGAGGTCATTCAATCAATCAAGAGCTTTTAAGAGTTTCAGATATTATGACCACGTAAACATAAAATAAGTAATAAATAAAAGAGTAAAAAATGATAAAAGTAGGAATTAACGGATTTGGTAGAATTGGAAGATTGGCATTTAGATCTGCAGTAACAAGAGATAACGTTCAAGTTGTAGCAATTAACGATTTGTTAGATGTAGATTATTTAGCATACATGTTAAAATACGATTCTGTACACGGAAAATTCGAGGGAACTGTAGAGGTAAAAGATGGTAAATTAGTTGTAAACGGAAACGAAATTAGAATTACCGCAGAAAGAGATCCTGCAAATTTAAAATGGAACGAAGTAGATGTAGATTATGTAATCGAATCTACAGGTTTTTTCTTAACAGAAGAAACTGCAGGGAAACATTTACAAGCAGGAGCTAAGAAAGTAGTTTTATCTGCACCATCTAAAGATCATACCCCAATGTTTGTAATGGGAGTAAATAATACAGATTTAAAAGCAGACCAGAAAATCTTCTCAAACGCATCTTGTACAACCAACTGTTTAGCACCAATCTCTAAAGTTTTAAACGATAATTTTGGTATTGTAGAAGGGTTAATGACAACAGTTCATGCCACAACTGCCACCCAAAAAACAGTAGATGGCCCATCTATGAAAGATTGGAGAGGTGGTAGAGCTGCAATACATAACATTATACCTTCTTCTACAGGAGCTGCAAAAGCAGTAGGAAAAGTAATTCCAGAATTAAACGGAAAATTAACAGGAATGGCTTTTAGAGTTCCAACAATGGATGTTTCTGTAGTAGATTTAACCGTAAAATTAGAAAAAGCAGCAACATACGAAGAAATTTGTACAGCAATGAAAACGGCTTCAGAAAGTGGTCCAATGAAAGGTGTTTTAGGTTATACTGAAGATTCTGTAGTCTCTCAAGATTTTGTAGGAGACACAAGAACATCTATTTTCGATGCCAAAGCCGGAATCGCATTAAACGATAACTTTGTAAAAGTTGTTTCTTGGTACGATAACGAAATAGGTTATTCAACTAAAATTGTAGATTTAATTGAATACGCTGCTACTTTGTAGTATTTAAAAATAAAAACCTGATAGACTTGTCTTCTATCAGGTTTTTCTATTTTTGCATACTGCATACTGCATACTGCATACTGCATACTTAATACTGCATACTTAATACTGCATACTTAATACTATTTCACAGCAATTAAGCTAATTTCAACATTTACAAACTTAGGTAAATTTGCAACTTCTACAGTTTCTCTTGCTGGTGCAGTTTCATTATCGAAATATTCTCCATAAACCGTATTTATTTCAGCAAAATTATTCATATCAGAAATAAAGATAGATGCTTTTATAACATTTTCGAAAGACATTTTTGCAGCAGCTAAAACTTCTTTTAAATTTTCCATTACTTGTTTTGTTTCTAAAGTAATGCTGTCTAAAACCAACTCTCCTGAAATCGGGTTGATGGCTATTTGCCCAGAAGTGTATAAAGTATTTCCTGTTAATACAGCTTGACTGTAAGGCCCAATTGGAGCAGGTGCATGTTTGGTTGTAATAATTGTTTTCATATTTTTTTTGATTTAAAGATTTTAAAATTGAGCTTTCTTAGGGTTTGTTTGTTTCAAATAATTTTAATGTAAGAAGTTTTTTAAAATTTAAAGATATTTATTAACCTCTAAAACAACCTTCTGTCTGGTGGTTTGTTTTTATCCCATTTTAAGTCTGCTAAAACAGAAGATTTTACACCAATAAAAAAGGTGTAAGAAGAATTTGTACCAAAAGGAACCCAGTTAAAATTAAATCTCCAACTATCTAAATCTCTCGAAAAGTTAAATCTCGAAAAAGTAAAGGCACCACCTTTAAAATCGTACCCAGAAGAATAACCAACTTTCCATTTTGGAGACAGTTCTAAATTACCGCTAAAAATTAAACTATTTACTCCTATGCTTCCGCCATCAAGACCATTGTTTACATAGTTTGTAGAGTAAGCTAAATTAATAGACCAAGGAATGTCCGAATTATAAAGCTCGGCAGTTTTATTTTTATTTTCTTTAGAAGAATTTGCGTTATTTCTACGATTTAACAAATCTGCTGGATTGATATCGTCTCCAATAATATCTGGCGGATTGTTACCAGAATTATTGTTGGTGTTTTTATCTTTTTCTCCTTTATCTTTCTTAAAATCTTTACTAGAAATAGAGTAATTTGCCGTTAAACTTGCGTTTGTTAATCTTGGAAAACCAGGGTTAAATTCGTCGATTCTTACAGCAGTTCCATTAGATTCGATGGTTTTGTACGGATCTAAAGAACCGTTTATATTAATGGCTAATTTATCTTTAAAAAAACGGGTTCCTGCAGAAAAACTAATGTTAGACCATCGCAAACTATCTGCGGCAATATTGTAAGAAGTATTAAAATTTAAATTGTTTAAGAGTGTAATTTTTTCATCTTCTTCATCGCTATCAGGATCACTTGGGGCGACTTTGGCTTCTAAAACATTGTTTAAAGAAATTCCAATAGAATTACTTAACCCAACAGATGGTGCTCTGTATAAACTGTTATCGAAAATTGTATATTTTTCAAAATCTAAAGGATCTGCACTTCTTCGAACTTGCCTTACAAATTGGCTACCAAAATCGGGTCTGTAAGAATACGATATAGAAGGCCTAAAAGTGTGTCTAATTGTTTTTAATTTTCCTCTTTTAAAGTTAAAAGTACCATAGATGTTTGTAGATAAACTGGCCCCTAAATTATAGGTTCTAAAAGACTTAAAACCAGTTAAAGAGTCTGTTCTAACTCTTGCATTAATAGGGTCATATTCTTTTTCGATATAATTAAAATTCCAAGACTCTTCGTAATTTGCGCTTGGAGAAATTGTAAAATATTTAAAAGCCTTTAAGTTTGTGTTGGTACCTGTTTTATGTTGCATTCCAGACCTAGCAGTTTCAAACATTTTAGCCGTTAAAAAATCATCTTCGTTGGTATTTATTAAATACTGTCCTTGCATTGTATAATTAAAACCCATTTTTTGAATTGGATTTTTCTTGACACCATCTTTGCCTGCGAACGGATAAATTCGATTCATATTTAAGGTTAAAGAAGGCAAAGTCATTGTAATTTGGTTTGTATTTGTATTTTGTTGATGTGTCGCAGTAACGTTCATGTTAAAGGGGGTTCCCACAAAAGTTTTACTATAATTTACAGAAGAGTTAAAAGTATTGGTTAGCGATTGAGAAATATTAGACTGGTTTAAAGATTCTCTAAAGAAACGACTACTTCCTAAATTAACAGAAGCAGTAAATCTAGAATTAGGACTCGCTTTTTGATCTTGATTATGCGACCAACGTAAATTAAAGTTATTAGCTTTAGAAAAGCTTTCGAAACCACGAATTCCACTAATTATATTTTCGAAGTTAAAACTAAAAGAACCGTTAAAACGATACCTTTTGTTGTAATTAGAGTTGGCTCGAAAACCCCAAGTTCCATTAGAATAAACATCGCCTGTTATAGCAAGATCTATATAATTGCTAATGGCAAAATAATAACCACCATTTTGAAACCCAATTCCTCTATCTGTACTACCAGTGTCAAAAGCAGGAATTAAAAAACCAGAAACACTTTTTTCTGATAAAGGAAAATAAGCAAAAGGTAAAATTAAAGGAGTGGGTATGTCTGCTAAAACCAAATTACTAGAACCCACAATAATTTTTTTACCTGGCACTAATTTTGCTTTGTTTGTTGCTATGTAGTAATCAGGGTTTTTCTTTTCTGATGTTGTAAAACGTATTTTTCGAATATATATGGTCGAATCATTTACTCTTTTGGTCTTTTCGCCATAAGTAAACATTTCACCTTGTTTGGTTTTTAAGCCGTAAATTAAAGCTCTTTTTGTTTTAAAATTATAAACAATAGAATCTTGTTCGGTTTCTTGATTGCCTTGTTTAAAAATAGGACGCTGTACATAGCCTGTACTGTCTTTTATTCCTTTAGCAAATAAGGTATTTTTTTTGTAATCTACAATTATAATTCCTGCCTTTAAATCTATATCAGTATAAGTAATATTAGCTTCATTATACAAAGTAACTGTTTTGTTTTTTGCATTTTGAATTGTGTAATCTGTAGCGATATGTGTAATAATATCTTCGATGCTTTCTTTAGGTTTTATGGTGTCTAAAGAAATGCTGTCTTTTTTTCGAAGTAAAATAGAGTCTTTTTTAAGAGTAGAAATACTGTCTTTTTTACCAGCGGGAACTGCTATTTTTTTTGTTGATTTTATCTCTTGAGAAAACCCTAACTTTATAAAAAAGAAGCAGCAAAATAAAAGTATGTATGATAGGTTTGTTTGCAATGCTTTAAATACTATTTTTGTATGCGAGTAAAAATATGGCTCAATAATTGAAGTTCCAAATTAATAAACGCCAAAATTAGTTAAATTTTATTGATGCAATCCCAACAAAAACACAAAAAAATAAATAAAAAGAAAAATCTTTTTCTTTTGCTTGTCGTATTCTTTTTTTTAAGCGGTATAAATGTTCTTGTTGCGCAAAAACAATACACAGTTGTTTTAGACGCTGGCCATGGAGGAAAAGACCCTGGCAATTTAGGAAACGGTTATAAAGAAAAAAATATTGCATTAAAAGTTGCCTTATTGGTAGGTAAAAAATTAAAGAGTAAAAAAGACGTAAAAGTAATTTTTACGCGAAAAAAAGATGTTTTTATAGATTTATGGAAAAGAGGCGATATTGCAAATAATGCGAAAGCAGATTTGTTCGTATCTATACATTGCGATTCTCACACTTCAAATGCATATGGGGCAGGAACTTTCGTATTAGGGTTAAGAGGAAACAAAAAAAACCTAGAAATTGCCAAACGAGAAAATGCAGTAATCTTGTTAGAAGACAACTTTAAAGAGCGTTATAAAGGTTTCGACCCGAATTCTGCTGAATCTGTTATTGGTTTGTCTTTGCTGCAAGAAGAAAATTTAGACAAGAGTTTGGCTTTGGCAAGCATTATTCAAAATAATTTTTCTTTAAAGTTAAAAAGAAACGATCGAAAAGTAAAACAAGATAACTTTCAAGTTTTACGAGAAACAATTATGCCTAGTGTATTAGTAGAGCTTGGTTTTTTAACAAACAAGAAAGAAGGTAGGTATTTAAACTCTAAAAGAGGGCAAACGCAAATGGCAAATGCAATTGCAGATGCGATTTATAATTATATTAACAACCTTAAATTAAATACGGTTATAGAAGAAATAACCACCAACGAGTTTTCGAGCGAAGTAGCATTTAAAGTACAAATAGCATCAGGTAAAAATAAAATTGCAGAAAAATCTTATAATTTTAAAGGTCTAAAAAATGTTGAAAGAGTAAAAGTAGGTTCTTTTTATAAATATTTTTATAAAAATACAAGCTCTTACAATACAATTAAAAAAGCATTAAAAAAGGCGCAATCGAAAGGATATAAAACTGCTTTTATCGTTGCTTTTAAAGATGGAGAAAAAATATCTGTTAAAGAAGCTGTAAAAATGCAGTAAGAATGGGCGTTACTCATAAAAATTATTAGTAATATTGTGTAAGAAATAAAAATAATGTCAAAAGAAATAAAAATAGGAATCATCGCAATTATAATTATTGCAGGTTCAATTTGGGGATTTAACTTTCTCAAAGGAAAAAACTTATTAGATACTGGAACGCGAACATTTAAAGTAGAATACGCTAAAATAGGTGGGTTGTCTAGGTCAAGTTCAGTAACTATTAACGGACTAAAAGTAGGTAAAGTAGATAAAATAGAATTCGATACTTCCGAAGAAACAAGAGGTCATTTAATTGTAACTTTTACTGTAGAAAATGAATTTGAATTTTCTAAAAACAGTGTTGTAAGAATTTATTCTCCCAATCCATTAAGTGGTTCTAACCTAGCCATAGTACCAGATTACGAAGGCGAAATAGCTGTTTCTGGAGATTTATTAAAAGGAGAAATGGAAGAAAGTTTATTTACTTCTATTGGAGAACGCCTAAACCCATTGCAACAAAAAATCGAAAAAGTAATTGTACGAGCAGATACTTTATTTAGTGGAATTAATAAAATTTTAAACGATAAAACCATAGCTGGTATTAATAGTTCGGTTTCTAATTTAGCAGCCACAATTAACGATATTAGAAAAACGGTAAAAACGGTAAATGCTATGGTGGTAGATAACCAAGAAAACTTAAAAATTACTCTTTCAAATACCAAAACAATTACTGGAAATTTAAGCAGATTATCAGACAGTTTAACCACTGTAAATATCAATCAAATAGTGCAAAAAGCAGAAAATGCTGTAGATAATTTTAACAAACTATCTAAAAAAATGAACTCTGGAGAAGGTTCTATAGCAAAGCTAATCAACGATAAAAAAATGTACGATAATTTAGAAGCAGCAACTAAAGAACTAGAAGAATTGCTTAGAGATATTAAACTAAATCCAAAAAGATACGTACATTTCTCTATTTTCGGAAAAAATCCAGGTCCTTATGAAGAAGTAGAAAAAGTGAAAGAATAATTTAACCAAACTCTACAATGCAATACCTACCCAACATCATTTTTGCCATTGCTTTAATTGCTGGTATCGGTTTTTTTGTGATAAATATTCGCAAACTAACTAGAAATATAAAATTAGGAAAAAACATCAATAGAACCGACAATAAACCTGAGCGTTGGAAAAATATGATAAAAATTGCTTTAGGGCAATCTAAAATGGTTCGCAGGCCCTTCTCTGGGTTGCTACACCTTATTGTATATGTTGGCTTTATAATTATAAACATAGAAGTTTTAGAAATTATTGTAGATGGTCTTTTAGGAACTCACAGAATTTTTCAAGGCTTTTTAGGAGATGCTTTTTACGGCTTTTTAATTGGAACTTTCGAAATTTTAGCAGCACTGGTTTTTATTGCAGTTATCTTATTTTGGACACGCAGAAACGTGGCAAATATCAAGCGTTTTTTAAGCAGAGAAATGAAAGGTTGGCCAAAGAACGATGGAAACTTTATTCTATATTTCGAAATGGTTTTAATGACACTTTTCTTAATTATGAATGCTTCAGATACAGCTTTTCAACAAGCAGGAATAGGAAACCCAATTAGCCAGTTTATAGCACCTTTGTTCGATGGTTTTTCTCCAGAAACGTTACATATTATCGAAAGAACAGCTTGGTGGATTCATATTTTAGGAATTTTAGTTTTCCTAAATTATTTATATTATTCGAAACATTTACACATTCTTTTAGCATTTCCAAATACATTTTTTGCCAATTTAAATCCCAAAGGACAGTTTAATAATTTAGCTTCTGTTACTAAGGAAGTAAAATTAATGATGGATCCAGATGCAGACCCATACGCAACTCCAGCAGAAGGAGAAGAAGAAGCAGTTCCAGAAAAATTTGGCGCTTCTGAGGTAACCGATTTAAATTGGGTACAATTGTTAAACGCTTACACTTGTACAGAATGCGGACGATGCACCTCTGCTTGTCCTGCCAATTTAACAGGAAAAAAATTATCTCCTCGTAAAATTATGATGGACACCAGAGATCGTTTAGAAGAAGTAGGTAGAAATATCGACGCCAATGGCGGAACTTTTAAAGACGATGGAAAGCAGTTATTAAACGATTACATTCAACCAGAAGAACTGTGGGCATGTACCAGTTGTAACGCATGTGTAGAAGAATGTCCTGTAAATATAGATCCACTTTCTATTATCATGGACATGAGAAGGTATTTGGTAATGGAAAAAAGTGCAGCACCACAAGAATTAAATGCTATGATGACCAATATAGAAAACAACGGCGCTCCTTGGCAGTACAATCAACAAGACCGATTGAATTGGGCGAAAGAAGACTGAGAAACTGAGGACTAAAATAAAAATCACAAAAGATGAACGTACCAACAATGGCAGAAATGATGGCTCAAGGCAAACAACCAGAAGTGTTGTTTTGGGTTGGCGCAGCAGGAAGTTATGATGATAGAGCAAAGAAAATATCGAGAGCATTCGTAAAAATTTTACACGCAGCAAATGTAAATTTCGCAGTTTTAGGTACAGAAGAATCTTCTACAGGAGATGCTGCAAAACGAGCAGGAAACGAATTTTTGTTTCAAATGCAAGCCATAATGAACATTGAAGTGCTAAATGGTTATGAAATAAAGAAAATTGTAACTTGCGACCCACATTCTTTCAATACATTAAAAAATGAATATCCAGAATTAGGAGGAAAATACGAAGTATATCATCATACACAATTCATTCAAAATTTAATAGCAGAAGGCCGTTTAAAAATAGATAAAAATACTTTACAAGGAAAAAGAGTTACTTTTCACGATCCTTGTTATCTTGGAAGAGCAAACGAAGTTTACGAATCTCCACGCGATTTAATTCGCAGATTGGGCGTTAATTTAACAGAAATGAAACGCAACAAAAGAACCGCTTTGTGCTGTGGAGCTGGAGGCGCACAAATGTTTAAAGATGCAGAACCTGGAGATAAAGAAGTAAACGTTTTAAGAACAGAAGATGCCTTGGAAACCCAACCAGAAATTATTGCAACAGGCTGCCCTTATTGCAACACAATGATGACGGATGGAATAAAATTTAAAGAAAAAGAAGCAGAGGTAAAAGTACAAGACATTGCAGAGTTAATTGCAAAAGCGAACAACTTATTATAAATACTCTTAGATTATTGTTCATTTCGAATTAAAAATATCAGTTCGAGTGATTTTGAAGCATAAAAAATCGTATCGAGAGCTATTTTAAGAACTAAAATGCTTATTTTTTGTGCAAATTCACTCATTTCAACCGTAAAATTTACTCGAATCGACAAGTTTTATCAAAATACACAACAAGTATTCTTAGCTTATGTTTGTACCGTTAATATTCATCAAAATTTTAGCCTAGATTTATATAAAATTTAACGAAAGTTTATTTTTTACTGTCTAAATTGCATCGCTTATCAATAAGAATAGCAATCAAAAAAAATAAAAATGAAAAAACTAATTATTTTGTTTTCAATAACATTGTTACTGTTTTCATGCGGAAAAAAAGAAGTCAAAAAAGAAACACAAGAAATTACGCCACCAGTTCCTAAAGATACTATTGTAAAAGAAAAAATGGTTAAAGAAGAGGTACCAAGTCTTGTTTTTACGGTGCAAATTGCAGCATTAAAAAATCCGAATAATGTGCTGGCAAACTTAAATGGTGTACATATTTACGAAGAAAATTCACTAACAAAATATAGATTAGGAGCTTTCGAAACTTACGAAGCCGCTAGAAGTAAAAGAAACGAGTTACGTTCTAAATACAAAGGTGCTTTCGTACAAGCTTTAGAAAACAATCGTCCTATCCACATTAAAGAAGCTTTAAAAATTAATAAGAAGAATTGATAAAGATTAATAAAAATGAAAAAAAATATACTATTATTTTTTTTAAGTTGCACTTTATTTGCTTGTTCAGACGCTAATTTAACGCTTTTCTCTAGTGGTTCTACCATAACAAACGTAAAGTTTGTTGTAAAAACCACTGGAAACCATACAGCAAAAGTATCTACAGTTTTTTTAGAATCTGGTTTTTTTAAATTAGACGATACTTTCGATGTAAATTCTTTTCCTTTTACAAAAGAATACAAAGAAAGAAGTGTGCAAAACGCAGCAAGTATGTTATTAAAATACGAAGATAAAAGTACAAAAGTAACAAGTAGTTACACTGTGGTTTTGCAAATATTTCAAGACAATATATTATTAAAAGAAGAAGAATTTGTAATTTCTTCGATAAATAAAGAAGCCTCTGTAACTGCTGGTTTTATTGTAGGTAATGGTGGAATTTAATAATGGTGCTTTATGTTGTTTCTAAAACATAAAAATCGGTAATTTTTTTTAAATGGCAGATATTTTTCAAAACAATACAGTTACCCATTTTCCAGATATTTCTAAAATTAATTTTAAATCGATTGAAAAGAAATACTTAAAGGTAATTCTACTAAATATAGGCATCGTTTTTACAATTTTATTTGTAGCCGCTTTTATGGTTGATTATAAAAATTTGTTGGAATTAAAGCAGCATTCTATAGGGTTATACCTAATTGTTTTTATAATGTTACTAATTACACTTTTCGTAAAAATTGTAGGTTTTAAAAAAAGAAAATACGCAGTAAGAGAAAAAGATATCTCGTATAAAAAAGGCCTTTTTTTTAGAACCTTAACAACTGTTCCTTTTAATAGAATACAACATGTAGAGATCGATCAAGGACCTATTTCTCGTTATTTTAATTTGGTTACTTTAAGTGTTTTTACTGCAGGAGATAGTAGCGACGATTTAAAAATAAGCGGATTAGTTAAAGAAGAAGCAGTGCAGATTAAAGAATTTATCAGCAATCAAATCGATGGATAATTCAGAAGATTTTAGCCAATTTAAGAGACAATCTAAAAAAGGGATTCTTATTATTTACCTGAATCTACTCTATAAAGCTTTAAAAGCTTTTTGGATTTTACTGTTTCTTTTTATTCAAAAATTTTCTAAAATATCAGAAACCACCTTTAACTATATTTACTTGGGTGTTTTTGTTGTGCTTGTTTTTTTCTTGGTAAGGGCTTTTTTAATTTTTAAGAATTTTCAGTTTAAAATAGAAAACAACCACTTTATTTTAAAAAGAGGAATCATCAAAAAAATCAACACTTCTATTCCTTTTGATAGAATTCAACATATTAATTTCAAGCAAAATATCATTCAGCAAATAATTAATGTACACGAAGTAAATATAGAAACTGCGGGTTCTGCAAAAGCAGAAATATCTATAAAAGCCCTGTCTTTTAAAGAAGCAAAAGCCTTAAAAAATGCACTTACAATTTTCGATAAAAAAAATGTAACACAAGAAACAGTAATTACAGAAAAGCCATTATTAAAAGTTGGTTTTTTAGAGTTGATAAAGGTAAGTTTAACCGAAAATCATTTGCAAAGTTTGGTGTTGTTGTTTGCAGTTTTAATAGGGTTTTATCAGCAAATAAGTGAACTTTTCGAGGGTTTAGGAAAAAGAGAAGTGTTAGACGATTACATTTCAGAAAATACATCAACATTAGAAACAAGTGTATTTTTAATTGTAAGCTTGTTAATTTTCTTTACAGTAATCGCTGTTTTAAGCTCTTTAGTTCGTGTGGTTTTAAGGCATTTTAACTTAACCGTTTTTGTAAAAAATAACGCATTAGAAATTTACCAAGGTTTAACGACCAAAAATTCGGTAATTTTAAAGAAAGATAAAGTGCAACATATTACAGTTTCTACCAATCCAATAAAAAAGAAATTAGGAATTTCGTTTATTACTTTTAAGCAAGCCATAAGTGGAAAAGTAAAAAAGAAGCAACATAAAATTATTAAAATAGTTGGTTGTAAACTAGCACAAGTATCTACTATAAAAGAGTTGTTATTCCCGAACGAAAATTTAGAAGGTTTCGATAAAAATTATCCAGATGCTTATTTTAGAGCAAGATTATATTTTAGAAGTATCTTGTTTTTCTTGGTACTAAATATTGTACTTTATTTTGGTTTTGAAAGTTTACACGTATTTTGGATGAATGCTTTGTTGGTGCCCATTTTTATATTTTTTATTGAACTAAAATTAAGAAAAAGATATTATTTATTTAATGATGAATTATTGTTATTAGGTTCAGGAAGTATAGAAACTCATAAAACGTATTTACCTTTCTTTAAAGTACAAAATGTAAAGTTGAAGCAAACCATATTTCAAGCGAAAAAAAATGTAGCAGATGTTGTTTTTCAAACCGCTTCAGGTAAAATTAAAATTCCATGTATCTCTATGGAAAATGCATTAAAAATATATAATTATACATTGTTTAAAATTGAAACAAGCCAAAAATTATGGATGTAAAAAGTTATATAAAAGCGGCTCGTTTACGAACTTTGCCACTGTCTATTTCTGGAATTATTGTGGGGAGTTTTTTGGGTTTTAAAGAGGTTATATATACAAATACTACTATAAACGCAATTTGGAAAACACCCATTTTCTGGTTGGCAATTCTAACCACCATTGGTTTTCAAGTATTATCTAATTTTGCAAACGATTATGGAGATGGTATCAAGGGGTCAGACAAAAACAGAATAGGAGAAGCACGTATGGTTTCTTCTGGAGCAATTACACCCAAACAGATGAAAATGGCAATGATAATTACTACAATTATTACGCTAATAATTGCTTTACTATTAATTTATGTTGCATTTGGTAGTGAAAATTTTGGGTATTCTATCTTCTTTTTTGTTTTAGGAATTGCATCCATTGTAGCAGCTATAAAATATACAGTAGGCAACTCAGCCTATGGTTATAGCGGCTTTGGAGATATATTTGTATTTTTGTTTTTCGGATTATTAAGCGTGGTTGGAAGTTATTTTTTATATACCAAACAAATTCATATAGAAATTTTCTTACCAGCAATTTCTGTAGGTTTGTTAAGTACAGCCGTTTTAAATTTAAATAATTTAAGAGATAGAGAAGAAGATCAAAAGAACCATAAAAATACCTTGGTTGTAAAATTAGGTCCTAAAAAAGCGAAAAAATATCATTATTTTTTAATATTTACTGCATTCATTGCAGCTTTAACCTATGTGTTTTTAGATTTTAACTCAATTTATCAGTTGGTATTTTTAATAGCGTTTGTACCTTTGGTTAAAAATGCAAATACGGTTGCAAAAAATACAATTCCTGCTGCATTAGATAGCGAATTAAAAAAAGTAGCTTTAAGTACATTTTTGTTTGCAATTTTATTTGCAGTTGGGCAAACAGTTTTTTAAAAAATAATATTATGAAAGCAATAAAAATAATTTTAGGAATCATTACAGTATTGGTTTTGGTATTTTTTGCAACGGGTTTAATTGTAAAAGAAACAAAATACAAAGCACAAGTTTCTATAGAAAAACCTGTAGAAGAGGTTTTTAATGAATTTAATAAACCAGAAAACATAAAAAATTGGATTCCAGAAGTTCAATCTTTCGAAACGGTTAACAAAAATCCAGGAATTACAGGAAGTGTATATAAATTGGTGGTAAATAATCAGGGCCAAGAAATTACGATGACAGAAAAAGTGATGGCTTATGTACCCAACGAAAAAGTAACCTTGTTTTTCGATGCAGAAAACATGTTAAAAAAAGACGACTATATTTTTACAGAAAAAGAAGGGCTAACTACAGTAACTTTAAATGCAAGCTGCAAAAGCGATTCTTATGTGATGGCGTGCATATTTCCTTATTTTAAAGGAACTTTTAAAGAACAAGACCAAACGTATTTAAATAATTTCAAAAAATATATTGAAGGAGAAAAAGAAGAATAAAATCTTAGTTCGAGTAATTTTTCTAACGAAGGAAGAAAAATTGTATCGAGAACTTTTTAAACAGAATTAATATCTTGATAAAAGCAACCTACAAAAAATACATTCTCAATTTTAAAAACCCGAGTGGAACTTCGCGCGGAATTTTAAGAACCAAAGAAACCTGGTTTATCATTTTAGAAAAAGATGGAAAAACAGGCATTGGAGAAACAGGTTTGTTTAGAGGTTTAAGTGCAGATGATGCTCCTAATTATGAAGAAAAATTAAAATGGGTTTGTAAAAATATACATTTAGGGTTAGAGAAATTATTATTAGAAGTCATTAATTTTCCGTCCATTCAATTCGGATTAGAACAAGCATTTTTATCGTTAAAAGCAATTGATAAATTTGAATTATTTCCATCGGAATTTACCAAAGGAAAACAAGCAATTCCTATAAATGGTTTGGTTTGGATGGGCAATAAAGCTTTTATGAAAACACAAATACAAGAAAAACTAAAAACAGGTTTTTCTTGCATTAAAATGAAAATTGGTGCCATAAATTTTAATGAAGAAATCAATTTATTAAAATCGATAAGAAGCGAATTTTCAGCAAATGAAGTTGAGTTGCGAGTAGATGCAAATGGAGCTTTTACTCCAAAAGAAGCTCTTGCAAAATTAGAACGATTATCTAAATTGAACTTACATTCCATAGAACAGCCCATAAAACAAGGTCAGCTGCAAGAAATGGGGTTGTTATGTGAGAAATCACCTTTACCAATTGCTTTGGATGAAGAATTAATTGGTATGTTTTCATTAGAAGAAAAAAAGAAGGTAATAGAAACCATAAATCCACAATATATTATTCTAAAACCAAGTTTAATTGGAGGTTTTTCTGGAAGCAAAGAATGGATTCAGTTGGCAGAAGAGAACAACTCTGGTTGGTGGATCACATCTGCCTTAGAAAGTAATATTGGTTTGAATGCAATTGCACAATTTACTTTTACTTTAAATAGCAACTTACCTCAAGGGTTAGGAACAGGAAGTTTGTTTACCAATAATTTTAAAAGTCCGTTAACAGTAAAAAATGGAACTTTACAATATCACAATTCTAAAAACTGGCATTTTAGTTTAGTTTAAAATGTCTCTAAGCAATGTCGAAAGATTAAAATAAAACGATTTACAATTTATAAAATATGAATTACATTCAACAAGCATACAAAGGAAGAAACGAGTGGTACCATTGGGTAATTACCATTATAATTATCTTTTTTGGGTGGCAAATTTTAGGAGCAATTCCTTTATTAATGGCAGCTGCTGCAAAATCGAAAGACCTCAATCAGTTTTCGGAATTTGCCAAAGACAATTTTATGACAGCAGGAATTGATAAAAACCTGCTACTTGCTTTGTTAATTTTTACCTTTTTTGTAGGTTTTATTTCGCTATTAATAGGTGTAAAGTACGTGCATAAAAGAACCATTACATCTTTAGTAACTAGCAGAAAAAAAATCGATTGGAAACGTTTTTTCTTTGGTTTTTTTGTGTGGGGAATGATTGCAGTTGTATTTTCTTATGTAGGAATTTTATCAGAACCAGAGCATTATACATGGAATTTTAATGCCAAGCCTTTCTTTATTTTGGTAGCAATTTCCTTTTTGTTTATTCCATTTCAAACGAGTTTCGAAGAGCTGCTTTTTAGAGGTTATTTTATGCAAGGAATTGGAATTTTGGCTAAAAATAGATGGATTCCTTTACTAATAACCTCTGTCGTTTTTGGCTTGTTGCATGGCGCAAATCCTGAAGTTGCTAAATTGGGGCAAATAACCATGGTTTTTTATATTGGAACGGGGTTGTTTTACGGAATTACCACTTTAATGGACGAAGGTGCAGAAATTGCTTTGGGATTGCATGCCGTAAATAATATTACAGCAGCATTTTTTATCACGACAGATTGGAGTGTTTTTCAAACAGATGCTTTATATATAGACACTTCAGAACCATCTGTAACTTGGGAAATGTTTTTACCTGTTTTTGTTTTATATCCTTTAATGTTATTTATTTTTTCTAAAAAATATGGTTGGCAAAATTGGAAAGAAAAACTTACGGGTAAAATTACAGAACCTATAAACCTAAAAGAGAATTATAGAGTTTTAGAAAATATTGGCACAGAATAAACTTCATACATGTTTTCAATTAAATAACAATTCATTTTCAAATGTTAATGAATTACTATACTATGCTCAAAATTCTTCCAAAGAAATATATCCATTTTTAAAAGAATGGTTTTCAAATAAAAGAGATATAACTGTGCAAACTTCGGGCTCTACAGGAGCTCCAAAAGCAATTCAATTACAAAAAGAACATGTTGTAAATTCTGCTCTAACTACTGGAAATTATTTTTCTTTAGCAGAAAATACTACAGCCTTATTATGTTTGCCTGTAGCATATATTGCTGGTAAATTAATGTTAATTCGAGCAATTACTTTGGGCTGGCACTTAGATGTGGTTCAGCCAGATTCAAATCCTTTAAAAGATATTTTTAAAGAATACGATTTCTCTGCAATGGTTCCGCTACAAGTGGAAAATTCTCTTGATAAATTGCCTCAAATTAAAAAACTTATTGTTGGTGGAGGTGTGGTGTCTAAAAAACTTCAAGATAAATTACAAACCCTTTCTACTGAGGTTTTTGCAACCTATGGAATGACAGAAACGATTACGCATATTGCTGTAAAAAAACTTAATAAATTAAATTTCGACGGTGTTAAATATTACATTAGTAGGTCTTTTCGAGCGCAGTCGAGTGGTTATTTTTCTGTGTTACCAAACATTACTATTTACAAAGACGAAAGAAACTGTTTGGTTATTAAAGCGCCCAAAGTATCTAAGGAAGTTATTTTTACAAACGATGTGGTTCGTTTAATTTCTGATACTCAATTTGAGTGGTTAGGGCGTTTAGACCATGTAATTAATTCTGGAGGAGTTAAATTACATCCAGAAAAAATAGAGGAGAAGTTTTCAGCAATTATTAAAAACCGTTTTTTTGTCACTGGAATTTCTGATGAAAAATTAGGCGAAAAATTAATTTTAGTTGTAGAATTGGAAAGTTCTAAAGCTTCAGGTTTTAAAAGTATTCTTTTTAAAAAAATAAAAAACCTACAATCGCTTTCGAAATTCGAAATTCCGAAAGAAATTTATTTTGTAGAGCAGTTTATTGAAACTGAAACCGGTAAAATTCAACGTAGTAAAACGCTTTTAAAAGCACGAGGCTGTCACAAAAGTAAATTTAATGGTTATTTTTAGCATTACTAAAATCAAAATATACTTTAAATAGAAGGCTTTCTCTTTTAAAAAAAAATCAAACCATAAATGGTATTATTTTGCACTTATGGTTTAATGTCTTTAAAAGAATTGATTTTTTTTTATCTTTCTTTGCGTCTTCTTCCAAAACCGCTAGATTTTCTATCTCCACCAGAGTTTCTGTTGGCTCTATTTGAAGATCTTTCTCTTCCACCATCATTGCCTTTTTTAGAAAAAGACCCGTCTAAACTTCTACGTCTGCCAAAACCACCCTCTTTTTTTCCGAAAGGTTTTCTACCACCTCTTCTTCCACCACTAGAACGTTCTTTTTTGGTAATTTCTACGTTTACAGAACGGCCATCGAAATCGGGTTGATTTGCGGCAAAAGCCTCTAAAGTTTTGTCTTCGTAATTTTTATCAATTTCAAAGAAAGAAAAAGTATCTAAAATATCAATCGCACCAATTTCTATTTTATCTCCAATATTTTGGTCGTTAATTAAGCCAATTAATTTTGCAGGGTTTAAACTATCTTTTCTGCCAATATTTATAAAAAAACGAGTCATATTCTCGTCTGTAGATCTTGCTCTCGAATTTTCTCTTGAAGATAAATCGTTTAAATCTTTAGCGTTTTCGTAATACTTTAACATTGTATTAAACTCTAAAGAAACAAATTTTTGAATTAATTCTTCTCTATTTAAGCTTTCTAGTTTTTCGTAAATGCTTGGTAAAAATTCGCTAATTTCAGATTCGTTTACTTCTGTATTTTGTACCTTATCAATTAAATTCATTAATTGATTTTTAACAATTTCTTTACCAGTAGGAACTTTCGTTTCTACAAATTTCTTTTTAATAATTCTTTCGATTTGGCGTAATTTCCCTTTTTCTTTTCCATTAACCAAAACAATAGAAATCCCTTTATTTCCAGCTCTACCAGTTCTTCCACTTCTGTGTGTGTAGTTTTCTATTTGATCTGGTAATTTGTGGTTTAATACATGTGTTAATTCAGTAACATCCAATCCACGAGCAGCAACATCTGTCGCCACTAAAATTTGAATTGTTTTTTTTCTGAATTTTCCCATAACAGAATCTCTTTGTCCTTGAGATAAATCTCCATGCAAGGCATCTGCACTGTAACCATCTTTTATTAAATTGTCTGCAACTTCTTGCGTTTCTCTACGAGTTCTACAAAAAATAATGGCATAAATATCTGGGTTTAAATCTGCAATTCTTTTTAAAGCAGGGTAACGAGTTCTTTCTGTAACCGAATAATATTCGTGACTTACATTGTCTGAACCTTGATTTTTTTCACCAGAAGTAATTTCTACTGGCTTTGTCATGTAATTTTTGGCAATAGACTCTACTTCTTTCGGAAAAGTTGCAGAAAACAACAACGTTTGTTTTGTTTCTGGAGTGGCTTCTAAAACTTTATCAAGTTCGTCTTTAAAGCCCATGTTTAACATCTCATCTGCTTCGTCTAAAACCAACCATTGTACGTTTCCTAACTTTAAAGCTCTTCTATTAATTAAATCTACAGTTCTACCTGGAGTACCCACTACAATTTGAGACCCTTTTTTTAAAGATCTAATTTGTTGGTCCATATTTGCACCTCCATAAACTGTGGTAACTTTTACGTTTTTTAAGTATTTACAAAAGTCTTCTATATTTTTACCAATTTGAACGGCTAGCTCTCTTGTTGGAGATAAAATAATTGCCTGAACATTGCTGTTACTTTCGTCTAAAAGCTCTAATATTGGCAAACTAAAGGCAGCAGTTTTACCTGTACCTGTTTGTGCAAATGCTTTTAAATCGGTTGTTGATGAAATAATTTGTGGAATTGCTTTTTCTTGAATAACAGTGGGTTTTTCGTAACCTAAATCTGTTAATGCTTTGTTGATAGGCTCTTTTAAGCCTAATTCTAAAAATGTTGACATTACTGTGTTTTTGTAGATTCACAGAACGCCCACCTGCAAATCCAAATTATAATTTTCGACTTGTTTTTTTATTGAAAAATTTCAAAATTAAAAACGTGCAAAGGTACATTAAATTAAATAAATGGCAATTTTTAAATTGTTTTATTAATTTTTATTCAATTTTTTTAATTGATTGTAGATTTTCGGAGAAGAAATAGAAGCATATCCATTTTCTACAATTCCGTTTTTATTAATAAGAATTGTTCTAGGCATTTTGCTTGTTAAAAAAGAATTTGCTTTGCTAGATTCGTTAATATAATATTGCTCTTTAATATCTAATTTTTCGATTCTATCTTTATCATTTCCATCGATTTTTACAATTAAATATTGTAATTCAGGAAAATTATGTTTAAAATATTTAATTCTCGAGGTTATGTAGTCTTTAGAGGCATATTCTGGGTTCCAAAAAAATAAAACCGTATTTTTATTTTTTATAATTTTTTCAATTTTTATTGGATGATTTGTAAAATCGAAAATTGCAAAGCCTTTAATTTGATCTCCTTCATTAAATTTTTTGCTATCTTCTAGCAGTCTTTCTATAATTTTTTTATCCTTTTTATTTGTAGAATATTTAGAAAAAATAGCGAAAGCTTCTTCGTTTACATCGCAACTCGATTTTTTATAAAAATGGTCTAAAACGGTTCTTTTTAAGAAGGCATTTTTAGATTCTTTAGAGCTAATTTTGCTATTTATTGTTTTTAATAAATCTACAGTAAATTTAGAGGAATAATGCTGTTTCATTGGCTTATGCCCTAATGAAAATGTGTAATTGTATAAATAATTTCTAATGTACTCTGCATAAGGCGTGTAATACATTAAAGAATCGTTATTTAAATCGATTTTATTTCTATAATCGTAAAAAGAAGCCTCTACTTTTGGAAAATCGTTTAAAGCTTTATATTTTAAATGTTCTATAGGATATCTTTCTAAACGCGAATAAATTGGAAAAGTTAATGCCGTTTTTAAAACTTTTCGAAAACCAGCCGTTTCATTTGGGTGCTCATCTACATACGTTTGATATGTTAGTAGTTTTTGGTTTAAAACAGAATCGATTTTCTTTTTGTAATCAGAAGATTTTAGTTTGTTTAAACTATAAAAGAAACGGTTATCGTTTTCGTCTTCTAAAAAACAATCAATTAAAATATTATTTCTTTCTGCCCCTTTTCCAGTAAAAACTAACGATTCGTCAAAATCCCAAGTATTTAAACGCAACATTAAGCTATCTTTTGGTTCTAAATAAATATACTGGTTTTCAATTCCGTGTATAAAATAATACAAACCTTCGTTTAAATTTTTATAATCTTTTATAAACTTGTTTCTAGAATCTAAATACAATGTATCTATAACCTTATCTAAAGCATATAGTACAACATACCTAGACTTTGGATTGATAATTTTACCTCCAAAAAAAGTTTTTGCATTTTTATTGTTGTCGGTACAACCAATAAAGGTTACAAAAATTAATAATATATGTAGTGTTTTTTTAATCATAATGTAGCATATGCACTATTCACAAATGTAGAAATTAGAAGTAGGTACCTTTGTTAATTCGCTGTTAAAAAAATAACACTTTTAAATTTTTATTAGCAACTTTTTCGATTTAAAATTGAATGAGTATTAGCAGCAAAAAGAAAAATGGAATTTGTACTTTTGCACAAAATTTAAAAATAGTACTATGTTATCAGTATCTAACCTATCAGTTCAATTTGGCAAACGTGTTTTATTTGACGAAGTAAATACAAAGTTCTTGCAAGGAAATTGTTACGGAATTATTGGCGCAAATGGAGCAGGAAAATCTACATTTCTAAAAATAATTTCCGGAAAACAAGAACCAACCTCTGGAAGCGTGCATTTAGAAGCAGGAAAACGTATGTCTGTCTTAACACAAGACCACTATGCTTTTGATGAATATCCGGTTTTAGAAACGGTAGTAATGGGTAACAAAGACTTGTTTAATATTAAAAAACAAATCGACGAATTATATGCAGATTATACAGATGAAAATGCAGAGAAAATAGGCGAGTTGCAAATTAAGTTTGAAGAAATGGATGGATGGAATGCAGATGCCAACGCAGCTGCAATGCTTTCTAACTTAGGGATAAAAGAAGATTTGCATTATACATTAATGAAAGATTTAGATGGTAAACAAAAAGTTCGTGTGTTAATTGCACAAGCACTTTTTGGAAATCCAGATGTTTTAATAATGGATGAACCTACTAACGACTTAGACTTCGAAACCATTGCTTGGTTAGAAAATTTCTTGGCAAATTTCGAGAATACTGTAATTGTAGTTTCTCATGATAGACACTTTTTAGACGCGGTTTGTACACATATTTCTGATATTGATTTTGGTAAAATAAACCATTATTCTGGGAACTATACTTTTTGGTACGAATCGAGTCAATTGGCTGCAAAACAACGAGCACAACAAAATAAGAAAGCAGAAGATAAAAAGAAAGAGTTAGAAGATTTTATTCGTCGTTTTTCTGCCAATGTTGCAAAATCGAAACAAGCAACTTCTCGTAAAAAAATGATTGAAAAGTTAAATGTAGAAGACATAAAACCTTCGAGCAGACGTTATCCTGCCATTATTTTCGATAGAGATAGAGAAGCAGGAGACCAAATTTTAAATATCGAAGGCTTGTCGAAAACTTTTGAAGATGAAATTTTGTTTAAAGAGGTTCATATCAATTTAAATAAAGGAGATAAAGTCGCTATTATTTCTAGAAATTCGAGAGCAGTTACAGCTTTCTATCAAATTATAACTGGAAATGAAGCAGCAGATGCAGGCGAATTCTCTTGGGGAGTTACCACAACTCAATCTTACTTGCCTTTAGATAATTCGAGCTTTTTTAAAGACGGAGAGCTAAATTTAGTAGATTGGTTAAGACAATATGCACAAACCGAAGAAGAGCGAGAAGAAGTGTTTTTACGTGGTTTCTTAGGAAAAATGATTTTTTCTGGGGAAGAAGCTTTAAAGAAAAGCAACGTGCTTTCTGGAGGAGAAAAAGTACGTTGTATGTTGTCTCGAATGATGATGAAAAGAGGAAACGTTTTACTTTTAGACGAACCTACGAATCACTTAGATTTAGAATCAATTCAGTCTTTAAACAATGCTTTAATTAATTTTAAAGGAACTATTTTGTTCTCTACACACGATCATGAGTTTGCACAAACGGTTGCCAATAGAATTATAGAGCTAACACCAAAAGGCGTAATAGATAGATATGCTACTTTCGACGATTATTTATCGGATCCAAAAATTAAAGAACTACGTGATAAAATGTATGCTTAGGTTTTAAATCTAGAGCCAACTTTACGAATTATACTATACGTCTTTTTTCACTTATTGCTTCAAAATAAAAGAAGAGGCCGTCTCAAAAGTATTAAAATTTGTCATTTCGACTGTAATAGAGAAATCTTATTTATTGAATTTCAATATTTTATATTTTTCGATAACTTCGTTAGCTATTTTCAATCAAAATATATTTTAATTTTAGTAATGCTAAAAATGAACAGTTAGATTTACTTTTGTGACAGCCTCTTTTTTATAGAAATTTTAAATATAAAGAAAAAAAATCATCAATTTCTTTTCCAGTAGTTTAAAATAATAACTGGCATTAAATTATTGTACATGATAAAAAGTTTATAAACATCATCTTGTGTAAAAAACTTTAAAACTTTATAAACTTATTCATTTTTAATACTTTACCTTTCTTTGTAACTACTTGCAATAGATAAATGCCATTATTAATAGTATTTAATGGTATTTTTGTTTTAAACTTATTATGTCCTTGACTAGAAATTACTAGTCTGCCACTTAAATCGAATATATGTATCTCTTTTATTCTATCTATGTTTGAGCTTAAGTTAACATTTATAAAACTTGATGCTGGATTTGGGTACATTTCCAATCCTAAAATACTCTGTTTATCAATTTCTTCTGTTTTACCAGCCTTTTTCTTTTTAGTAGTATTTGCAGTTTTACTTGCTGAACCCTTATAGCACCCAGAAATAGAGATATTATCTATAAAAAATCGATCTAAGTTATCTGTTCCATTAGCTCTAAATCGTAACCTAGTGTTAGCGGTAAAAGTAACTCCAGATATTACCACTTGCTCATTGTAGCGTTGGTTATTTACAAACTCATCAGTATAATTCCATTCTTCCACTTGCGAATAGGATGCGCCACCATTTGTAGAAATCTCCAAAAAGAAACCTTCATTAGCAGTACTAAAACCAATAGAGTAGTAGGTAAAATCGATAGTTAACTCTTCATAGTTTACTAAATTCATATTATCTGTGTAAATAATAGATGATGATGAATTATCTCGTAGTTTTATACTATAACTATCCATAGAATAAGAAGCATTTGAAATTCTTCTACTATCAGAACCAGTGCTATTCCAAATACCCCAACCAGATTCAAAATCTGTATAATCATAAGTTTGGTTATTGCACGTAGGTTGATTGTCTTCAGTTAGTGGGTTACAATCGTCATCAATACCATTATTAGGGATTTCAGTTGCTCCTGGGTTTACTGTAGCATCATTGTCGTTACAATCTACATCATTATTATAGCCATCGTTATCAACATCGAGATTGGTATTTATTACTCCCATAATATCATCAAAATAATAATTAGCAACTGTTTTACCCGCTAATAACCTTAGGGAAACTCCTGTTGTTGATTCGTTGATATTGGTTGTTATGGTATATTTTGTGTACGTTGTTGTTAATGTTGGATAATTTCCAACAAAATATGAACCTCCAGCAGTTTTATCAATTTTTAACTGAATTCCTATTTGTGCAGCTACATCAGATTTTGCCCAAACATCAACAGTTATGGTTTTTCCATTAAAATCTCCATCATACTTTACATTATCAAGTCTAACGTCACCTAGTTTTGGTGTTGCTAATGTATTGGTTTTTGTAGTTGAAACTTTAAATGCGTTATTGCCGTTATTAACCTCGGTACTTTCATCAGAAAACGTAGCTTCAGCATCTGCAGAACCAGAAATAACACCAGACCAATTTCCATCTGCTAATAAACATTCTGCATTACCATTAGCGATGATGTTTTCTTCTGAAGCTTCGCAAGTTACTACTGGGTAAGCAATAGTTATTATGTTTATACTATATGCTGGAATACTTAAATTACCTGCAGTTGCCGTTGTAGTAGAATTGCTAAACGCTGCAGCTTTTGTAGCATAAGGGATTGTCATTTCAGATGTAATATCCTCATTAAACGTTTCAATGGTATAATCTCCATCATATGGAAGCCCGTCAATAGCAAAGTTTAAAGTAGATGTAACTGGCAGTTTGTTCACTACAAATAATTTGTATTCAGAACCTGTATTAACCGCTTTAGCGTACATACCTTCCAAACCAGTTTCTAGCTCTGGTCCAGAGCTATAAGCGTCATAAACCTCATTATCTTTAAACACATCGAAAAGAGATGAATACATAACTCCCATAGCGGTCAACTTCATTTGCCCACCATCAAAATAAGTTAGAGTTGATTCGTGATATTTGTTACTGTGCCAGAACATGTGCACACCTGCTTGCTGTACGATACCTTGTTGGTTACCTTTTTCTAGTGCTAAAAATACATCAGCGCTTGCCAATGTTTGAGAGAAGTTTACGGGCATATTACCTGTTAAAACACCCCATTCTGTTATTAAGGCAGATTTCCCAGGAAAATGTGTATTGAATTTGGCAATCTTGTCTTGAGTTATCTTGTAGGATTTTAGCATACGGTATATTGTAGAACCACTATACAAAAAGGCATTGGTATTGTTGTAAAAGTGAAGTGTAGCTGCATCAAAATAGTCATCTGTTAATAAATGCTGCTTAATAGTATGATTCCAACTTCCATTAAAATAATAATCTTTTTCTAAAGCTACAGCAGCTTTTACATTAGGGTTTACCGTTTTTAACTCATTAATTACATTGGTAGTATGTGAAATATAACTAGCCACATCTGTTACATTACCACCTTGCTGCTGGGAAAAGAAGTTTTCGTTTCCTAATTCTATCCATTTTACATCTAAACCATCATTTAATCTGCTTTGGTATCTGTTTTTTGAATCGGTTGGAGAGTCTATCAGCATGTTAAACATTAAAGTTGATGATGCGTTATTGTTTAAACAAATATCTTTATAACCAGGGTAACCAAACTTAAAAACTGAAGAGTAATTCGTGAAATTTACACCGTTTGTACCTGGTGCATAGTACCCATCGGTTTGATAATTGTAATAATTACCTACTGTACCACCAGGAAACCTGAAATTGGTTTGTGGGAACCAATTATTGATAACTTGCGACGTCTCTGGGGAACTCCAAGAATACCCGCCGTCGTTCTCAAGAAATCTAAAATGTGTATTTGAAGACAGCAAATCGTTATTGAAAGCATGCTTGCTGTTAGTGTCGATGTCCAAATTATACGTTGGATTTGCTGGTACTGAAAAAGGAAATGCAAATTCCATTGCTGGCTGTACATTTGTTATTACTGGGTTTTTAATTTTCATTTCTCCAGTAGCTGTCTGCATCACAAATTCAATTCTAACCGAACTTGTATTTTTATTATTGTATTTTTTTATTGCAACCCCTACTTTGTAAAAAGCTCCCATAGGGTGTTTTGTTAAGTTTTCTGCAACTAACAGTGCGCCTCCAACACCTTTGAGCACTTTTACTCTTGGTGCCTCAAAAACTTGATCGCCATAACCTATATTGTTCAATTGAATTTCAGCAGTAACATAAACATCCGTATAGGTGTTAGAAACGGGTACGTCTAGATACACTTTACTAATTCCAGAACCAGGACCTACAATGGTATATTCGTTTCCTGAAAGTGTAATACCAGAACCACTTTCTGTCCAGGTATTAGTGTCAAAATTAATGTCGGTTGGTAGTGTTTGACCAAAAATAGAAGCCAAAAAAATGAAGTTCAAAAGGGCGAAGGAAGTAATTTTTTTTAACATGACGCTATATTATTTAGTTTTGCGATTGCAAATTACATAATGAACCCCTGTGCTGCAGTTTAATAATCATCAAAAATGGGGCTAAAAATTGTCACGTCCTCAATATTTGTAGTATAAATTAGACATAATGACAAAACGACCTAAGCTATCAAGTTGAAATTTTGCAGATGATAAAATGTAGTGTTTCAAATTTACCCATAAAAAAAGACCTTAATTGAAATGCCATTCATTCAAGGTCTTTATCTTGTAAAAAAATTGTACTTACTTCAAAACCTCATGCACTAACTTAACAGGAGAGGTGCCTTTAAATGGAATTTTACCCGTTAATGCGTTAACGACTGCTTTTTGTGAAAATGTATCTAAACTATAGGCGTTTATTCCTATATAAGCGTTTTCAAAATAGAAATTTACATAATAAGGATTGCTGTAAGAAACTGCAATAATTTTCTCTTGTGGCAACATTCCCAAGGTCCAAACACCCAACGCTTCTTTGTCTTTTAAAAGGGATGCGCCTAAAGGACTAAAGTATCGATTTTCGAAAGCTACCAATACTTTATCATATTTGTCAAAGAAATTTAATTTTTCACCCCATTCTAAAAAACTTGGATTGTGCAAAATCGTATCTACATCAAAACCTTTGGTTTTTAGTAAATCTTGAGTAAAGCGTAAATCGTTGGTTCTGTTTTCGTGACTAATATTTACAATCGCAATTTTTTTGTTTTCTGAAGGTTTTAAAGGAATTTTAATAGCATCTGTTAATAAAGTAACAGCGCTATTCGCAATTTCTTGCGCATTTTTTTTAATGATGGCTGTTTCTTTTTCTGAAATTGGATAGAAAATATTTTTTTTCTTTTGTAACAATCCGTATTTTTCACGAACACCCCAAATTCTCTCAACAGCATCATCTAATCTAGACATTGGAATGTCTCCTCTTTTGATTCTTACTTCTAAAGAGTCCATAAATTTTAGTGTTGGCCATAACACCATATCTACACCAGCTTTAAATGCCGCTAAAGAGGTTTCTATTTCATTTTTATAATAACCTGCTGCACCTCCCATATTTAGTGCATCAGACATAATTATTCCATTAAATTTCATTTTCTTTTTTAATAAACCTACCATTAATTCTTCTGATAAAGAAGCTGGTAAAAAAACACCATTTCTTTTTTCTTTTTGATAGGCAGGAAAACGAATGTGACCTACCATAATTGCAGGTGTTCCTTCATTTATCATTTTTTGATACATGGTACCAAAGGTTTTATTCCATTCAGAAATAGATAAATTATTGGCAGAGGTAATTAAATGTTGGTTTTTAATGGTTGCTCCATCTCCTGGAAAATGTTTTATAGTTGAAACGACACCTTGCGCATTCATACCTTTAATTTGAGCTTTTAACAACGGATAAGCTCTTGTTGCATCATCTGAAATGGCTCTTTCTACGACCAAATCTTGTAGCGGATTCATGTTTAAATCTACCAAAGGATGTAACAACCAATTTACGCCTAATGCATTGGATTCTTTTGCAATGGCGTTCCCGAATTTGTAAGCTAAATCGGTATTGTTTGCTGCGCCAACTGCCATTTCTGAAGGCATGTTTGTAAATTCGTTATAAATACTTCCAACTCCACGCTCAAAATCTTCGGTTACAATCATTGGGTATTTTGAGGCGTTTTCATAATCTGAAATCGCATTCTTAATAGTTGGAATTACTTGATCTCTTGGCGGAGTAAAAAGATAGTCCCAATAAGGAATAAAAATTCCACCAATTGGGTATTTTTCCATCATATTTTCGATAGAACCAAATTGGGCAACTTGTGCTTTGTGAAACGCTCTTACAATCATAGTTTGTCCAATTTTTTCTCTTATAGACAAACTTTTCCACGTGGTATCTTTTGGTGTAAAGTTGTACGAAATTGCTTCTGGTAATTGGTGTTTTTTGGGTTTGTTACAACCAATAATAGCAACGCAAAGCGTTACTATTATTAGTAAATTAGAGATGTAAGTTTTCATGTTTACTTGGTTTCTTGACTTTTAAAATATGCAAAAGCTTTTGCTTTTAAATCTTTTTTAGCCTCTATATATTCCTTTTCATTCACAAGATTTTTGGTTTCTTGCGGGTCTTCTTTGTAATCGTAAAACTCTTCGGCTACAATTTCTGCTTCGTCAATATTTCTATTTGCCTCATAAGGTTGTTCATCTTTAATCCAAATAGTATATCTATAGCGTTCGTTTCTAAAAGTATAACCCATTTTATTTGAATCTCTTGGAAACTGGCTTACAGCAACATCTTTAACTTTTTCTACCTTGTTTTCCATCAATGGTACTAAGCTAACACCATCTAAATTTCCTGGTGATTTTATCCCTGCCAATTCTAAAAGTGTTGGATAAACATCTACAAATTCTGTTGGAGAATTTGATGTTCCAACTTTATCTTTACCCGCAGAAAAAATTAAAGGAGATTTTGTAGATTGCTCGTAATTAGTGTGTTTACAGTACATGTTGTGGTCGCCTAAATGCCAACCATGGTCTCCCCAAAGTACAATTACCGTATTTTCTCTTAAACCTAATTTGTCTAATTCATCTAATACGTTTCCTATTTGCTGATCTACAAAAGATACACATGCATAATACCCTTGAATGATTCTTTTTTGTTTTTCCACAGGAATAGGGGTATTGTAATCCTTTGGAATGTCTGCGTAACCACCTCTTAACTCCCAACTGGGTTGTGTAGCATATGCTGGAGTTCCTTCTGGATCTTTCATATATTCTGGAAGCTTTATGTTTTCTATAGGATACATGTCCCAGTATTTTTTTGGAGCTACAAATGGCAAATGAGGTTTGTAAAAACCTGTAGCCATAAAGAAAGGCTTATTGCCTTTGGCAAATTTACGCAATTGCTTTACTGTTCTTCTTACAACCTCTCCATCTGCTGTCATACTATCAGGTACATTTACAATTTCGTAAGAAACACGCTCTTTATTTTTAATGTATTCTCTACCAATTTTAGAATGATGCTTAAAATTATCATAAGGATAAGTCCATGAAATAGAATCATTGCCCTTATCTACAGATCTATAATCGAAAACTTTACCAACTGCTGCAGTTTCATAACCATTTTGTTTGAAATATTGTGGCATGGTTACAATATTCGGGTTTTTGTCTCTCATTAACGTTTTTAGATCCCAAACTTGTGTATAATCTGGTCTTTTTCCTGTAAGAATACTTGCTCTAGAAGGCCCACAAACTGCTTGCTGGCAATGGTTGTTTAACATTACAAAGCCATTCGTCGCTAATTTATCTATATTTGGCGTTTTTACCTCTTTATGACCGTAAGCACCCATTAAAGGTTTTAAATCGTCAATTGCAATAAATAAAATGTTTTTTGGTTGATTTTTTACGGCTTCTTTCTTTGCTGATTTTTGATTGCATGAAACAATTAAAATTGTACAAAGTGATAAAAGAAAGATGTTTGATATTTTATTTTTCATAAGATATTGTTTTCTATTCTAGTAAGGTCTCTTTTTTTACCTTGTAGGTTTTATACCATTTATCACTTGAAATTACTGTAATTTTAAACAAGAAATGGTATTATTTTTATTTACTTTCTATTTTATGTTGATACTTATTAAGTTAATGTTAATACCTACAAGGTTTTTAAAACCTTGCAGGATAACTTTGAAACCTTGCAGGAAGTTTTTTATCCTAAAATAATTTCTACAGAATGTTCTTTTCCGTCGCTAAAAATTGGTGCAATATGTCCATCTATTTTTTGTCCATCAACAAGCATAGAAACCACTCCTTTTGAAACATTGTTTGGGTTTTTTACATCAATATTATAAGTGGCGCCTCTAAATTTACGAACAGCTGTAAAACCATCCCAAGATTTAGGGATACAAGGATCTATAATTAAGCCTTTATGGTCTGGACGAACCCCCATAATGTGTTTGGTTGCTGCTTGATAGGTCCAAGAAGAAGTTCCTGATAGCCAAGAATTTCTTGCCAAACCAAATTGAGGGTGCTCGTCTCCTAAAATGTTTTGTGGATAGCAATAAGGATCGCATTCAAACGTGTCTATAATATCGTTTTTAGAGGCAGGATTGATTTGGTTGTAATATTGAAAGGCTCTGTCTCCATTTCCCATGATTGTTTCTGCAATCATTACCCAAGGATTTGAATGTAAGAAAATACCGCCATTTTCTTTTGCTCCAGGAGGATACGTAGAAACCCCCCAATACTTTCATCATAACCATTGTAACCTGGGTAACTTAATTTAATACCAAATTTGGTGTTTAATTTATCTTCTATGGAATCTAAAGATTTTTTAGCTCTTTCTTCAGTAGCAAAACCAGCTAAAATGGTCCAAGATTGTGCATTGGTATAAATTTGGCCTTCGCTGTTTTGTTTTGAGCCAATAGGGTTGCCATTGTCTTCGAAATAACGTAAATACCAATCTCCATCCCAACAATGTGTGTTTACCACTTCTTTCATGTGCGCGTGATCTTTTCTATACTGGTCTGCCAATGTTGTATCGCCTAAATGGTCTAACATTGCAGCCATTTCGTTTAATGCTTTTCCGTATAAATTGGCATTAAAAATACTTTCGGCATCTCCTGGTAAGTTTACAGTATCGTTCCAATCTGCAAAACCTAACATAGGTAAGCCATGTTTGCCACAGTTGTTTTTTGTAAATTCTAAAGAACGTTTTAAATGTTCTAAAACAGTTGCTTTTTTTCGATTGGATAAAGGAACTTTCTTTTCGTAAAAGGTAATTTCTTCATCTAAGAAATCGTAATCTCCTGTTTCTTTAATGTATTCGATAACCGTTTGTACAATCCATAAATGGTCATCACCATAATAATCTTTTAAATGTGGTTCTTCACGAGAATCTCCTTCATTAGCTTCCATCGTAGATGGAAAAAATTGGTGCATGGCAGAACCGTCTTCTTTTTTTACCGAAATTAATTTTTTAATTAATTCTTTTCCTTTTTGGGGCATTGAAGATAAAATTCCTAAAATATCTTGCGAACTGTCTCTAAAACCAATACCTCTGGCTCCTAAACCTAATTGGTATAAAGATAAGTAGCGAGACCAGTTATATGTGGTATGGCATTGGCGTGGATTGTGAATGTTTACCATTGAGTTGAAAGCTGCATCTGGTGTGTGGAATTCAGCTTTTGATAAATAGTCGTCCCAAAATTCTGATAATTCTTGAAATGCTTTATCTACTTTAGCAACCTTTTTAAATTTTTCTGCATTTTTTTCTATTTCATTGGGTGCTCCTTGTCCTAATTGGGTAACAACCGTTTTTGTTTCACCATCTTTTACAGTTCCTAATTTATGCAATAAAGCAGCAATGTTGTCTCCTCTGTTGGCTTCGAAATTAGACAAACTTTCGTTTTGCAACTCTAAAGGATTTTTCCAAGTTCCGTATTCGTTATCGCCTAAAAACAATTTGCGATCTGTTTGAAAAGAATCTACAGGATAATTCGAAGTAAAAAAATTGTTTTCTGTATCTTTTTTCATAAAAGCATACTGTCGCAATAATACTGTTCCATCTGCATTTTTGCTGGCTCTCATCGTCATTGTTTGCGGACACCAATCTGCATTTGTGTATTGTTTTAAAGCATCGAAATGTGTAAATTCTACTACCGGAATTACATCTATTTCTAAATCTTTTCCGCTGATATTTTTTACTTCAATCTTACGAATTACTCTATTTTCTTCATTCGGTACAAAAATGGTAACTTCTGTTCTAATACCATAAAATTCGGATACTATTTTTTGATAAGACAAGCCAACATGGCATTCATATAGGTCGTAATCATCTAAAGTAGGAACAAAAAAAGGAGAGAATATCTTGTATTTTCCGTTTTCTTCTTTAAATCTTATGTATAAAGTTTCTCCTTTAAAATCTGAGCCTGGTAGTTGTGGAATGTATTTTACAATTCTGTTTAATGCAGGGTCGCCTTTACAAATTAAAGAACCTCCTGTTTGATCTACGATTCCACCAAAAGATAATGTACCCACATAATTGGTCCATTTTACGGGTGTTTTTGGGTTTGTAATAATGTATTCTCTTTTGTTGTCATCAAAATATCCGTATTTCATTTTAATATATTTTTATGTTGATTTATCGTTTAGACCTCACGGGTTTTTAAAACCTGTGAGGTCTTATTTTTTATACTTTACCTCTTCTTTCTTCTAATTGTTCTCTAATTTCAGCTGCTTTTTTTGCTGTAATTGGAAATATTCTTAATAGTAATATGGCAATTGTTAAGGCCGCAATTGGTATGGCTAAGAAGCCAATTCTCATAACATCATAAACACCTTCAGGCTGTGCTGTATCTAAATTAGCATCGAAACCTGTTAACTCGATTAATGGACCAGAAATCATAAAACCAATTACAAAACTAAATTTTAAAACCCAAGAAAATATCGAAGCAAAACTTCCTTCACGTCTTTCGCCTGTTTTTAATTCATCATAATCTACCACATCTATTTGCATAGAAGGTATCATTAACCATAAACCTGCATAACCAGCACCAATAAAAGCCGTATTAGCTAACATTAACCAAGGGTTATTTGGGTTGAACGTCCACCAAGTTGTGGTAACTGCAACGATTACTAAAAGCATAGAAATCATAAGAACTCTAGGTTTTCCTATTTTTTCTGATAATTTTCTAAATAAAGGAATAAACATAAAACTAAAAGCCATATAAACAACGGTGCCATAGCCAGCAAATTTTGCACCTTCGTTCCAATCGCCACCTAACACATAATAGGTTCCAACATAGCGTCCATAACTATCAAAAATAGAGGTTGCTAATAGGAAGAAAATGGTCAATCCGCATAAAATTAAAAAAGGTTTATTAGAAAATGTTTCTTTTAAACTGTCTGTTAATTTTACTTGTTTTTGATTTTGAATTAAATCACTTTCGTAATAACGTTCTTTTACGAAAATGGCGGGTAAAACTCCTAAAACCAAAATAACAACAGCAATACCTAAACTAATGTAGCGCATCCCATTTACGGGACTTGCTTCTCCATTAATAAAGAAAATGGGTAACATGCTTAACCACCAAACCCAGCCGTTAAAAAAACCAGCAATTGTTTGAAAATAACTTCTTATTTCTGCAACTCTGGTGCGTTCGTTGTAATCTGGTGTCATTTCCATTAGCATACTTTGGTAAGGCATTGCCCAAACTGTAAAACAGGTGTAAAATAAAATACCAAAACCAATTACCCAAAACATAATGCCTTCTTGAGACATGTCTGTTGGAAACCACCAAATAAAAGGATATGTAATTCCTGCCAAAATTGCACCCACTAAAATAAAGGGTCTTCTTCGCCCCCATTTAGAGCGAAAGTTGTCTGAAATCCAACCCATTAGTGGATCCATAACGCCATCCCACAAACGTAAAGACATTAAAATAATTGCCACGTAGGTTGGAGGCATTTTTAACTCAAAGTTGAATACTTGATAAGCGATACTTACCATTACCCAAACTCCTAAAATATCTACTGGACCACCAGCAGCGTAGGCAAGTTTCTTTAAAAAAGGAACTTTGTCTTCGTTACTAACAACTTGGTTTGCATTTTCTGCCATAATTAATTGGTTTTTGTTGATTAACCTAATGTTACGATAACATTACAGGTATTTTATTGCTTTTTTATATCATTTGATTCAACACTGTTCTTTTCGATAGCTTCTTTGAACCAAAGTGCAGATTTTTTTGGAATTCTTTCTAAAGTTTCAAAATCTACATAATGCAACCCAAATCGTTTTTCGTAGCCTGATGCCCATTCAAAATTATCCATAAACGACCACGCGAAATAGCCTTTAAGCTTCACACCATCTTCAATTGCCTCTTGGCAAGCTTTTAAGTATCCTTGATAAAAATCGACTCTTTCTTGGTCGTTAACCTTTCCGTTAACTAATTTATCTGCGTAAGCACAACCGTTTTCAGTAATGTAAATATTGGGTTGGTTATAGCGATTGTCTATCCATTTTAGTAATTTTTTACAACCCCATGGCACAACAGCCCAGTCCATTAACGTTACATTCCAGCTTTTATCTAAAGACAAGCTAACATCTTGGTCTTCTGAGATACCTCCATTTCCATGAACCGAAATTTCTTCTTGTTTACCTTCTGAATGTGCAGCATACATGGTCGTGTAATGGTTTAATCCGAAAAAATCTGAAGAATTTTTTATCATTTTTTTCTCAGACTCAGAAAACTTAGGAAGACGTTCTTTTAGTTTTTCTTTCATAACCTCTGGATAATCGCCTTTATAAACAGGGTCTGCAAACCAAGCTAAGAAAAACTCAAGCGCTCTTTCTGCAGCTTGTTTATCTTCTTGGCTATCGGTTAGAGGTTCACGCCAATCACAATTGTTAGAAATTCCGATTTGCCCTTTTTGATGCCCATATTTTTCTCTATAAACTGCAACTGCTTTTGCATGCGCGATAATTAAATGATGTGCAGCGAGATAGGGTTCTGAATTAGAAGATCTTCCAGGGGCAAATACTCCTTGACCATATCCTAAAATAGAAACAACCCAAGGTTCATTTAATGTAATCCAATTTTTTACACGATCTCCAAATCTATCAAAACACAAATTCGCGTAATCTGAGAAATAATCTGTTATATTTTTATTGAGCCAACCATCTTCTTCTAACTGTAACGCAAGTGGTAAATCCCAGTGATACAATGTTACCCAAGGTTCTATACCAGCTTTCAAAAGTTCGTCAATTAATTCAGAATAAAATTCAATTCCTTTTTCGTTCACATCTCCTTTTCCTGTGGGCATTACTCTGGCCCAGGCAATTGAAAATCGATATGCTTTTACGCCCATCTTTTTCATTAGTTGAATGTCTTCTTTGAACTTATGGTAATGATCACAAGCGATATTGCCTGTTTCTCCTTGTACAATTCTTCCTGGAATCGTGCAAAATGCATCCCATATAGAAGGTCCTTTGCCATCTATATCTGCAGCTCCTTCTATTTGGTAAGAAGAAGTAGCGGTACCCCAAATAAAATCTTTTGGAAATTTTTTCATATTTATATAGTGTTGCTCTTTTGTTCTAATTGTCTTCTTGTGTATAATTCTTGTGTAACTTGTGTTATTTTCGATTGCGTTAATGGGTAAAACGTCATTAAACCTGCAGCAATAGCTGTAATAATTGCAGGAATCCAACTCATTAACATTAATATTCCTGGAATGGCACCTTGTATAGCAACAGTGTCTTGCCCATTGTAATGGTACATTCCTAAAACCAACCCAATAATTGCGCCTGCAATTCCGCCACCAAATTTTGTAGCAAAAGAACCTGCAGAATAAATTAAACCTGTGGCTCTTCTTTTGTTTTTATATTCTGAATAATCTGCAGCATCACCTAACATAACAAAGAATAGTGTTGGAAAAATTGCGGCTGCAAATTCTGATAAAATTCCGATGGTAAAAATGGCTTTAATATTATCTGGATTGCAAAAAATAAACAAGCTATTTACAATTCCAGAAAATAATAAAGCACCAATAAACAGGTTCTTTTTTCCAAACCTTTTACTTAAAGGAGCTGTTGCCATGGCTCCTAAAATAGAAGCAATCATTAAACTTACTAAAAAAGAGGCAGATAATAATTGGTTGTTTAAATAATGCGTAAAATAAATAATTATAATGCCTTGTTTGATGGAATTATAAATATTAAAAAGTAGTCCAACAATCAATAATATCAACCAAGGTTTGTTATGGATTAAATCTTTAAAATCTTGTTTTAAATTGTTTTTTTGTGTTTTTGGAGGTAAAACTCTTTCTTTCGTAGAAAAAAAAGTAATTAATAAAAGAATGGCTAAAACCACCGACATTGCATACATGGCATTGCTGTATCCTTTTTTTTGATTGATGATGGTAATATCGTTTACTTTTAAATCTTTTTCTCCTGAAATGGTAAACTTATAAATTTTATTTGCTTCAACAGAAAAAGTTTTAGAAGGAACTGGTTCTGCATTTTCGGTTTCTAAAGAAGTGTCTGTAAAGGCGAATAATGCAATTCCGTTGTCGGTTTTAATGTTTACATTTTCGAAGTTTTCTTTGGATGAAATTGTAGCTTCGTACCGATCTTCGGAATTTTTTTGAAGCTGTATATTAGGGTTGATATTTCCAAAACTCGCTACTAAATACAGCAAAGCACCTTGTACCAACATGCCACCTGCAAAAGCACCTACCATTCTGTAAGATCCTAAACTTGCACGTTCTTTATCGTCGCCAGTCATCACAGCCATTAATGCTCCATAAGGAATGTTATTGGCTGTATAGATTAGCGTGAATAAAATATAAGTAATGTAAGCGTAAATAATTTTACCAGTAGTACTAAAACCAGGATTTGTAAATAATAAAGAAAGCATTACAGCGAGTGGAATTGCGGTCCACAAAATCCAAGGTCTAAATTTGCCATATTTAGTTTGGGTTCTGTCGCCAATAATTCCCATTAAAACATCGGAAATTCCATCGCTAAATCTGGCAACTAAAAATAAAATTCCGACTGTAATTGGGTTTAGCCCAAAAACATCTGTATAAAAAATAAACAAAAAAGTAGCCACACCTCTCCACGCAATATTTGCGGCTCCATCTCCAAGGGCGTATCCAATTTTTTCTTTAAGTTTTAGTTTTGTCATAGTTCTAAGAAATTTCGAAAAACGGGTTCGAAATACTTTGAAGTAAAAGTATATTTATAACAGGTAATAATGGTCTATTTAAAATCAAAAGAGGTTTTTATATAGTCAAAAAATATAAAACCTCTTTTACTGTACTGTAAAGTTTGTCTCTTTGTTTTAAGTGTTTATAGGTGTTTTAAACAGATTCTAACAAATATTTACATTTGAATTAAAAATATTTAAAAATGTAATTTTAAGTGATATTGAAGAACGAAAAAAATGGTATCGGGCACTTTTTAAAAGTTAAAATTCTTATTCTTGATGCAAATTTTATTCATTTTAATTGTAAAAATTACTCGAATTGACAGAATTTTATCAAAATACACAAGAGGTGTTTTACTTTTTATTGGTAATAATATCTTGCACAGAAGGCTCACCATCTTTACTTTCTACAATTGCACCAAAATCGGTATCTGTAATTTTTCTAAAGTCGGCTAAAGATTTGTCATTTTCGTATTTTTTCATTAAATCTTTTAATTGAATTTTTAGATTTGCAACTACATTTGTGTATTGTGGATCCGAAATAACATTGTGCATTTGTTGTGGGTCTTTTTCTAAATCGTACAATTCCCAAACATCAATATTGTAATAGAAATGTGCCAATGTATATTTTTGGGTTCTAATTCCATAGTGTGGTTGCACATGATGCCAATATGGAAATTCGTAATAGTGATAATACATTGCTTGTTCCCAATTTTTAGGTGTGTTTCCTAATAACATTGGTTTAAAGCTTTTTCCTTGCATTTTTTCATTGGTATTGATACCTGCCAAATCTAGTAGAGTAGGAGCAAAATCGATGTTTGTAATTACATCATTATTTACCGTTTTTGCTTTTACTTTTTTGGGATATCTAACCATAAAAGGCATTCTTAAAGATTCTTCGTAAATAAAACGTTTGTCGAAAAAACCATGATCTCCTAGGTAAAAACCTTGGTCTGAGGTTAAAACCACAATGGTGTTTTCTGTTAAATTGTTATCGTCTAAATATTTTAAAACACGACCAATATTGTCATCTACAGATTTTACGCACGCTAAATAATCTTTTATATACGTTTGATAGCGCCATTTTTTTCCTTCTTCTGCAGACATGTTTTCTGGCTGTACAATTTCACCAGGTTTTGCACCATAAAATTCCCAGCTTAAACGTTTTTTCCAATCTTTTTTAAGGCTGTCTGGCGTTTCTAACTTCATATCTCTACGTGAAAAATAATCCATTGTCATTTCTGTATCGCCAGCAGTTAGCTCTCTGCCCTTATACGTATCATTAAAAGTAGAAGGATAAGGCATTTCGATATCGTCCCAAAGTTTTTCGTATTTTGTGTCTGGTTCCCAAGGTCTGTGAGGGGCTTTGTATTGTAAAACCATTAAAAAAGGGTCGTCTTGTTTGCGATCGTTTTCTAGCCAATTTATTGCAAAATCTGTACTTAAATTGGTTGAATAGCCTTTCTCTTTTACATCTTTTCCATTTTCATTAAAAGTAGGATTCCAATAATGCCCTTGTTGACCTGCTGAATTATGATATTTAAAAACATCAAAACCTTGTGGTTCTGTACCTAAATGCCATTTCCCAAACAAACTTGTTTGATAGCCATTTTTTTGAAATTCTTGAGGAAACGTCCATTTTGTTTCATCAAATTTTCCACCTCGTTCGTTTTTGTAATAACCATTTATGTTGCTGTAATTTCCTGTAAGAATTGCAGCTCTTGATGGACCGCAAATTGCGTTTGTACACAGCACATCGTTAAAAAGCATTCCTTCATTTGCCAATCTATCTATATTAGGAGTAGGAGCAAGGTCTTTGTAAATTCCGCCATATGCACTTATGGCTTGCGTAGTAAGATCATCTGCCATTATATAAATTACATTGGGTTTTTCTTTTTTGATTGTATTTTGTGCAACCCGATTTATATTTTTGTTTCCACAATAAAAAAGTGTTGATAGAACACCTAAAACGATAAGTGTGGTTAGAATATTTCTTTTTAAATATTTCATTTTATTCTTTTAGTTGAATAGTGTTAGTTACAGTAATTGTGGTTTCTTTTAAATCTTTTGAAGCCGACGAATTACCTGTCATAATTGTAAAATCGCCTTTTTCTACCACATAATTAAAATCTTTATTGTACATCGCCAAACTGTTCGCAGTAATATCTAAAGAAACATTTTTTGATTCTCCAGGATTTAAAGAAATTCTCTTATATGCTTTAAGTTCTTTTACAGGTCGCGTAAACGTACTAATATTGTCTCTTATGTATAATTGCACCACTTCTTCGCCAGCGATTTTTCCTGTGTTTGTAACTTTTATAGTTGCAGTAATTACATCGTCTTTTCCAGAAAATTCTTTTTTAGATAAAATTGGCTCTTCAAAACTAAAGTGGGTGTAACTTAAACCATATCCAAAGGGATACAAAGGTGTTTTTAACTCAGTATTATATCTGTGTATATAATTGGTTGGTTTGTGGTTGTAAACCATTTGTAATTGCCCTACAGATCTTGGGATTGTTAAAGGTAGTTTTGCAGAAGGGTTTACGTCTCCGAATAAAATTTCTGCAGTTGCTTGCCCTGCAAAAGCACCTGTTTCCCAGGTATTTAATACAGCAGTTGCTTTTTCTTCAATAAAAGGTTCTGCAATTGGGCTTCCGCTCACGTAAACAACAATTACAGGTTTGCCAATTTTTAGCATGTTTTTTGCTAGTTGAAGTTGATTTCCAGATAGTTGTAGTGTGGCTCTATCTACATTTTCTCCTGTAGTTTTTCTTTTTGGGTCGTGTCGAAAAGAATTTTCGCCCAAGACTAATACAATAATATCGGCTTTTTTTGCATGTTTTTCTGCCTCAATAATTTTTGTTGTAGTTATTTCTTTAGAACGTTCTCCAGCGTTGTAATAATTTATATTGTAATGATATTTTTTGCCTAGATTTTTAATGCCTTTAAGTATGGTTGTGTAGTTTTGTTTAGGTTGAGGTTTTACCCAATCTCCTAAAGTGGTTTCGTTGTTGGCATTTGGCCCAGTAATAAATATTGTTTTTCTATTTCCTTTTTTAGAAAGTGGCAAAAAGTTCGAGTTGTTTTGCTGTAGAACAATTCCTTTTCTAGCTTGTTCTAAAGCTGTTTTTTGATGTTCTTTTGAGAAATTTATCTTTTTTACTTTTTCTATATCTACAAAAGGGTTTTCAAACAAACCTAGTTTAAACTTTGCTTCTAAAATTTTGTAGCAAGCTTCATTTACTCTTTGTTCTAACACTTTATCTTCTTTTACAAGTTCTATAAGATATTCGTCAAAAAACGGCCCATGCATGTTCATGTCCATTCCTGCGTTTACAGAAAATTCGATAGCTTGTTTAAAGTCTTTAGCCACATGATGCCAATTGGCAATTCTAGCAACATCGTTCCAATCGCTCACGTAAAAACCTTTAAAATTCCATCGATTTCGTAAAAGTTCGGTCATCATAAAAGAATCCATATGGCCAGGTAAGCCTGCAACTTCGTTGTGAGCAGCCATAATAGAAAAAACATTTGCTTCTTTTACAGCGCGTTTATAAGGTGGTAAGAAAATTTCGAATAATGTTCTTTTAGAAACATCTGTAGGAGCTGCGTTTATTCCATTGATAGAAGAACTACCAGCAATTAAGTGTTTGGCACAGGCAATAACACTATTTTTATTTATGGAATTAGACTGTAACCCTTTTATGGTTGCAACGCCCATATTTCCAACCAAAAAAGGATCTTCTCCAAAAGTCTCCCCTGTTCTTCCCCATCTAGGATCTCTTAAAACGTCGATATTTGGTGTAAAAGACCAGTGCATACCATTGGCTCTCATTTCTATGGCTGTTTGTTTGTTACTTTCTTGAATTAACGCATCAGAAAAAGTAGCTGCTTGTGAAATAGGTGAGGGGTAAATTGTAGCACCTTTAACCAATCCATTACCATGAATGGCATCAATACCAATTAAAAGAGGAATTTTTAAAGGAGCCTCTAAAGCTAATTTTTGTAGTTGATTGGCTTCTTTTGCAGTAAGTACGTGTAAAAAAGAACCTATTTTACCTTGTGTGATTCTTTTGGCAATACTATCGTTGTTTAAGCCTGGGTAAAAACCTAAAGCATCGTTTTTGTCTAAGTCTTTTTTAGAGATTTTGGTTTCTGCTTTTTTCATGTGCTCTAAACCTACATATTGGCACATTTGATATACTTTGTCTTCTAATGTCATTCTAGACATTAAATCTTCTATTCTTTTATTGATAGATAATGTAGTATCTAAATAAGCAATTTTTTTGTTGTTATCTATTATCTTCTCAGTCTTATTACAAGCTGTAATAAGACTGGAAAATAATATAACTATTAATATTTTTAATGATTTTTTGTTCACTTAAATGTTATAAATTTATAATTCTTAAGAAACTTAGTATCATAACTTTATAATTAATAAAATAAAACTGTTTATTCAGAAATAAGTTGGTTTGTAGTAATTTCAATTTGCGGTATTGGTAAATACATAACTGTTGCCTCGTCTGTTTCTAGCTTAACATCTACTCTTGGATTAAAATTAGGATGATTGTTATGATAATTAATTACATTCTCTAAAAAATATGTGTAACCTCTACGTCTATTAGTAAACCAATCTTGACCTTCGAACAATAATTCAAATTGATATTCTTTCATAATTGCTTTTCTAAAAGAATCTTTACCTCCAGAGTATTCTGCCTGCGGAGTTAAACCAACTCTTGCTAAAACTTCGGAAACATAACCTAATTCTTCTCCGTTTTGTAATTCATTTGAAATTTCAGCTAGCATTAATAATAAATCTGCATATCTATAAATTTTAAAATTTTTATTATGCAACGTGCTAACATTTTCTGGGTTTTTAGTTCCCAATTTAAAAAAGTAAGGGAAACTTCTCAAAAAATTATTACTTCTAGGTACTACTGGATAAAGCTTAAAAGGTTTACCATTTCTCACGTTAATAAACTCGCTAAGATATGTAGATTCAATTCTAGGGTCGTTTGGGTATGTTGTTGCATGTAAATCGTATACTTCTGAGTTTACTTGTAACCAACCAAAGTTTTGTGATGTTGAGAAGTTTGAAGGAGTAAATGCTCTAATATGATCTGATGATGCACCTTCTGAAGATTGAAGTTCAAAAATTGACTCGCTTGTATTATTACCATTAGAAACTTCAAATAAGCCTGCATAACTTGGATATAATGAATAAGCTCCATAGACTTTTATTGCCTCTTTGTAAGCTAAATCCCAATAATTTAAACCTGCTTCTTGGTGTGTTGCTGGAGCAGTTGCTAACTGCATATACACTTTAGCCAGCAACATATCTGCTGCATAAGGTTTTACTGCAAAGTCGCCAATTGAAGAATTCATTAAACTTTGAGCCATTTTAACATCGTTTATAATTTGAGCATAAACATCTTTAATTGGAGATTTTGCTAAATGTATAGTTTCTTTGGTTGCTGGTGAAATTCTTAAAGGTACTTCTCCCCACATTCTAACTAAATTAAAATAATTAAAAGCTCTTAAGAAATAAGCTTGCCCAATAACATCATTAATAACCTTATCGTCTTGTGTTACAGGATTTTCAACAACCTTAGCCGATTTAATGGCATCATTAGCTAGCCCAATAGTTCTATACATAGAAGACCAAGCAAGTTCTACTTGTCTTGTGGAACTTGTTGGTTTTAAAGAAGCAGTTGTAGTGTTGTGAATATTTGTATTTCTTTGCCCCCCTCTTTTAGTTACACCAAAACCAGAATTTAAACAAGTTAAGTTCATAAATTCATTTCCATAATAATCATAAGTTATTAGGCTTTGATACATACCAATTAAAGCTGATGTTGCAGTACTTGCAGTACTATACACGTTTTCATTTGCTAAAAATGGAGGTTCTTCTTCTAGATCACAGCTCGAAGCTATTAGACCAAAAATTAACAATAATGTAAATTTATAATTTTTCATTTTTTGAACGTTTTAATTTAAAAATTTAAGTTTAAACCTAATGTTATGGTTTTAGCATTTGGCGCTCCATTCCAATCAGTTCCTATAATGTTACCATTATATAAAAAACTAGTAATCTCAGGGTTATAACCACTATAGTTTGTGAAAGTAAATAAATTAGATCCAGAAACAAAAATATTGGCTCTACTAAATAACTTTGATTTTTCCACAGGAATATCATATCCTAGAGTAATGTTACTTATTCTTAAAAAACTACCATCTTCTACTTGTCTATCATTAATTGCTAGAGCTTGATTTTCTTTATTGTAACCAACTCGTGGATATGTTGTAGATGGATTTGTAGGCGACCATGCCTCTGTATAGGCTTTTCTTATAATATTGTGAGTTTGTCCATTTGCATAACCTATGCGAACATTTGTTCCGTTAACAATATCATTCCCGTAAACACCATTCATTAATACATTTAGACTAAATCCTTTATATTTCATATCTAAATATCCACCAAATATAAAATCTGGGTTTGGATTACCTATAACAGTTCTATCGTCTGCATTTATTTCTCCATCATTATTTTGATCAATGATTCTAACATCTCCAGCAACTGTATTTGAGACATTAATAGGGTCTCCAGATTGATAAATACCATCTGTTTCATAGCCATAAAACAATCCTATTTGTTCACCTTCTATAAAAATATTTGCTGGTACTCTAAAAAAAGTTCCTGATGATATTGGGTCTCCCAAATAAAAAGAGCGTTGCTCTAAATTTCCGTTAATGTAAACATCTGAAGTAGGAAGACCTAAGTTTAAAATTTTATTTCTACTGTAAGCTATATTTCCTCCAAGATCAATTGTAAAATCATCTTTATCAACTAAGTTAGCATTTAAAGAAAATTCTATACCTTTTGTTTGAATACTTCCTCTATTTATTAATAAGTTTGAAAACGCACTAGAAACAGGTATAGCTGCTAATTGTAATAAATCGTCAGTTTGTTTTCTATAGGCATCTATGTTACCTGTAATTTTACTGTCGAATAAACCGAAATCTATACCAAAATTAACTTGTTCTGTTGTTTCCCAAATTAAATCGCTGTTACCAATATTTGCAGGAACAAATCCTATAGCTGTAGTATTACCTGTTGTACCGTATAAAACATTAGTGTAATTTCCAAATGTTTGGTAAGGTTCAATAGCTTGATTACCTGTTCTACCCCAACCTGCTCTAATTTTTAAATTGTTTATAACTTTAGAATTTTTTAAGAAATTCTCATTCGTTGCTCTCCAAGCAAGAGAGAATGATGGGAATGCACTAAATCTATTTTTTTTAGAAAACTTAGAAGAACCATCTAGTCTAAATGTACCCGTTAAAACATATCTATTTTTAAAGGTATAGTTTAGACGAGTTAAATAAGATAGTAATTGTGTTTTAGAGGGCTCTACAGTTAAAGGTCTAGTAACAGCTTGACCGTAATTAGGTAAATCTGAACCAAAAATATTTGTCGAGAAATCTGATATTGCATATAAAGTATTTTTTCTTTCTCTAACATCATAGGTTATTCCAGCAACAGCATTAATTCTATGTTCTTTGTTAAAAGTATTATTATAGGTAAGTAAATTGTTTACCTGATAAGATTTTGTGTCTAACTTTGTAGATGTAAACACTCCATTTCCTTGCCCACCAATAAAAGTAGAAATGCCATAATACCTTCTTCTTTCTTTCTCGCGCTTGTTTCCACCAGCCTGAAACTTAAAGCTTAACCCTTTTACATCAAATTTATAAGTAAGTGCCATCATTGCAATAAAACGGCTTTCTTCAGAAACATCTTCGAAATCATTAATCCATGTACTAGGGCCAAATGCATCATCTGGATTTACGATACCTCCGTCTTCATCCTCTAAAGGTCTAAACGTTAAGATATTATTTACAAAACTACGATTACCTCCACCTGCTCTATCACCATCTTGCGCAAAATTACCACCTCCTAAAAATGCACTAAATTTCGCATTCAATTTTAATTTGTCTGATAGGTCTTGTGCAATATTTACATTAAAGTTTCCTGTTTGAAATTTAGAGTTTTCTACGATTCCTCCTTGGTTATTGTAACCAACAGAAACAAAGTAATTGCCTTTTTCAGAACCACCACTAAAAGAAGCACCAGCAGATTGAGAAAATCCTATTTTATAGAATTCATCTTGCCAATTAGCTTGTCTAGATGCAATTGTATTCACAGATCCATCAGCATTAATTCTAAAAACCTCTCCATTTGTAATTTGATAGTCTGGATTTTGTGAGTTTACAGCATTTACATCATTTTGGTATTTAGCAAATTCTAAACCACTTAACATATCTATTTTACGATCAATACTAGATGCGGCTGTGGTTAAATAACTAGAAATAGAGATTTTACCTTTTTTACCTTTTTTGGTAGTAATAATAATAACTCCATTTGCTCCTCGAGAACCATAAATGGCAGTAGCAGAAGCATCTTTAAGAACTTCAATATTTTCAATATCTCTAGGGTTAATACCATTTAACCCACTTTGATTTTCTTGAAGAGAATTACTGTCTCCAGCGTTTCCTGCGTCTTCACCTGCAGAAGCTATAATAACTCCATCGATAACATATAATGGTTCGTTATTACCTCTTAAACTATTAACACCTCTAATTTTTACAGAAACACCAGAACCAGGACTACCTGCATTCTGAGTTACTTGAACTCCAGCAGCTCTACCCTGAAGAATTTGATCGACTGTTGTGTTTTGTTGAGCAGTTACTTCATTTACCTTTACAGAAGCAACAGAACCTGTTAAATCTTTTTTATTTACAGAACCATAACCAATAACCACAATTTCTTCTAATTGCTGAGTATCTGCTTTTAATTCTATTGTAATGTTAGTTTGTTTGTCTATTAGAACTTCTTTTGTTTTATAACCTAAATAACTAACAACCAATGTTACTGGTGTTTTACTTATTGTAATGGTAAAGTTACCATCGAAATCGGTAATTTCTCCTTTTGTTGTTCCTTTAACGATAATTGACGCTCCTGGTAAGGGGTATTTAGAATCATCTACAACCTTACCTTTTAAAGTTGTTTGTGCCAAAAACGAAAGTGGCAGGAATAGCAAAATTAAATAGAATGTTTTTTTCATAATTTTGATTTGATTTATTTGATGCTAAATTAATTTTTAAATGTTTATTTAACTTTTAATTAACATCATAAAAGGTTCAATAATTGTCAAAACAACCAATTTTATTGAGTTTTTGTGGAGGATGTGTAAAAAAAGAGGTAAGAAATTTTAATTTCTATTTTTTTTAAAAAGAATTGTTTTTTAGACTTTCTATAAATGCACTTGGTGTTTTTCCATAGAACTTTTTAAAAGAAGTGCTAAAATATTTGGGGTTAGAGAAACCAGAACTGTAAGCGACTTCTTTAATGCTTAACTCGCCTTTAATTAATAAGCTTTTTGCTTGCTTTAATTTTGTGTGAATTACAAAGTCTTGTGGCGATAAATCTACCAAGTTTTTTAGTTTCATATATAAAGATGTTCTACTCATTCCAAAACTCTTCGATAAATCGTGTACAGAGAACGAGTTATTTTCTATATTTTCTAAAACTTTATTTTCTAAATCTTGTAAAAAATCTTGGTCTTTTTGGTTTCTAAATAAAGAAGCGTTTTCTGTATCTGAATCGTGAACGTATTTTTCTCGTAATTTTATTTGAAATTTTAAGGTATTTAAAATTTTTGCAAGTAGTAATTTAATATCAACAGGCTTTTCGATATACTCAGACACGCCAGCTTCTATGCTTTCTAATTTTTGAGTAGAGTTTTGTAAAACCGTTAACATAAAAACAGGAATGTGGTTTAGGTTAATGTTTTCTTTTAATTGTTTTGCCATTTCCATTCCGTCCATTTTTGGCATAATTAAATCGGTTAAGATAATATCAGGAAAATGCTGCGATGCGATTTCAATACCTTCAACTCCATTGCTGGCTTCGAAAATTTGAAAATAAGTTCCTAGTTTTTCCACTAAAAGATCTCTTAACTCATCATTATCTTCGACAATTAAAATTTTTGCATTGCTAAATTTATCTAGTTCGGTTTGTTCTTCAATTGCATTTTCTATTTGTATTAATTCTTTTTCTTGTATGGTACTTTCTTTATATTCGGATGTTAAATTTTTTAAAACGATGGTAAAAGTAGTGCCTTTGTTTTCTAAACTTTCAAAACTGATGTTTCCACCTGTTTTTTCAACTAATTTTTTGGTCATTATTAAACCCAATCCTGTTCCAGGTCTTTGGCTATTAATTGCGTTTCTTGCTCTGTAATATCTTTTTAAAATAAATTTTTGTTGATCTTTAGGAATGCCAATTCCTTGGTCTGCAATTTGTATTTGAAGCTCTCCTTTTGGGGTTTTGTGTAAATTGATGGTAATTTTTCCGTTATCAAAAGAATACTTAATGGCATTAGAAAGCAGGTTTAGTATAATTTTATCGAAAACATCTCTGTAATAATAAAAAATTTGATCTGTCCAATGATTATTTACTTCTATAGAAATGTTTCTTTCTTCTGTTAAAGGCTTAAAATTGTTAATTCTTCGTTGTAAATACTTATTTACATCAACTTTAGAAACTTCCTGAAATATACTATCTTGAGAGGTAACTTTATGGAAATTTAGCATTTGTTCGAAAAGTGAGTTGATTCTCTTAACCGTTGTTTTTATTCTCTTATTAGAGTTTTTTGTAGTATCTGAACTTTCGTTTGTAATGTTCTCTAAAGAAGACATTAAGATGGTTAGTGGGGTTTTTATTTCGTGAGTAATATTGTTGAAGAATTCAATTTGGTCTTCGGCATTTTTCTTATTCATTATTACAGTTGTAAAATAAATAACGCCCAATATTAAAAGAATAAAAATAATTCCATAAATAACAAATGCGCTTGTGGTAGTCCACCAAGGAGATGCTACTTTTATTTGAATGGTTCGAAGATCACTTTCGAAATTGTATTTATTAATAGCTTTTACTTTAAAGGTGTAGTTACCACTACTTAAATTGGTGTAAGCTGCAAAATTATTAACAGAGGGTTTAGACCAATCTTCATCGAAACCTTCTAAAATCCAAGAATATTTCATTTTACTAGAAGTACTGTGTTGTATTCCTGTAAATTCTATTTCTATTGAATTCTCGTTACTTTTTAAAAGAATGGTCGAAGTCTCATTAATATGTTTTCCTAAAGGTTTTTCCGAAGGTTTTATCCCTTGATTAAATAATTTAAATTCGTCGAAAACTAACTTTGGCTTTTGTTCTTGAATCACAATTTTTTTTGGATCGAATAAAGTAACCCCATTTACACCACCAAAAGCCATTAGGTTTTTATTCAACATAGCATAACTTCCGTAATTATATTCGGTACTTGCCAAACCATCTTTTTTATCGTAAATGTTAATAATGGTATCTTTTTTTAAGGTTTTAATATTTACAAGTCCTCTTGTGGTACTCGCCCAAATGGCACTGTCGTTTTCTAAAAGTACACCTTGTACAATATCCGAAGGCATGCCAGAATTAATATTTAGTTTTTTAATTTTTTTAGAAGCTGAATTGTAAAAAATAATACCAGCTCCATTTGTGCCAATTATTAAGTTGTTGTTAGAGGTTTCTGCGACTGCATGAATGGAAGAATAGGCCAATGTACTTTTACTAGGTTCTAAATCTTCGACAATTCTAAAGTTATTATTTTTTGGATTGATTCTATAAATTCCATTTCTTCCTGCTGCTAAAATGGTTCCGTTATTAGCTTCTGTAATCGATTTAATATGAAGAATAGGAAATTCTTTTATAGTTCCAGAAGGAGCAATTGCAATTAAATTTTTATCAATACCACCCACCCAAATCGTGTTATTTGAGTCTTTTTTTATGGCATAAATTTTAGTGATAAGATTTTTGTTTTTGTGTTGGTCGTTAAAGCTTGTAATAGAAAAATTATTGACATTAATTTTATACAACCCAAAATTATAGGTTCCAATCCACATAAAATTATTATCTGCCTCAATGGCTAAAACGATTACAGACGATTTGTTTTTACGGTCGAACTGCGAAATATGTTTCCAAGTATTTTTTTTACGATTCCAAATGCTCAATCCTTTTTTGGTTCCAAACCATAAATTTCCGTTTTTGTCTTCTGCAATACTTCTTGTAAAATTGCTAGATAAGCTATTCTCGTTATTTAGCTGATGTTGAATTTTTAAAAAAGGAAGACTTTTAGAGTTAAAATAATTAATGCCTCCTCCATAAGTAGCAACCCATAAAATACCTTCTGAACTTAATTCTAAATCGTAAACCCCATTACTAGAAATGGAGCTAGGATTGTTAGAATCTTGTATAAAATGACGAATTATATTGCTTTTATCATCTAATTGATAAATACCATCGCCATCTGTAGCAACATAAATGCTGTTATTTTTTCCTTCGATAATATCTTTTACAGTAAACTTAAAATCGTACATGATTTTATCGAAAGAAATTTTATCGAAAACCGTTTTTAGTTTAAATACAACTCCTTTTTTTGTTGCGCCGTAAATGGTGTTTTTAATATTATTTATAAAATGAACGTCTTTAATAGCCTCCGAAAGTTCGATTTTTGTGATTTTTTTAGTTTCTGTACTGTATTTAAAAAGTCCTTTTGCAGTGCCACAATAAACATCATTTTTAAAAACAACAAGGGTTTCAATTGGTTTTTGGTACCCAACATTTTTAATTTTTTGGGTTGCGTAATTGTACATCCACAAACCATTAAATCCGCCAATCCAAATATTGCCAGCAGCATCTTCATCAATAGAGGTTACTAAAGATGGGTTGATGTTATTTTCGCTGCTAATAAGTTCGAACTTATCTAACTCTTTATTATACAAGCAAACCCCTTTTTCTAAGCCTGCCCAAATATTATTATTTTTAGCAATAAAAATTTCGTTTACTCTGTTGCTAAGTGTTTCTGGCAATCCATTATAAGTATTGTAAACCTTATAAAATTTAGAATTGTGTTTTAATATTCCTTCTTCAGAAGCAATCCAAATATTACCAATATAATCTTGTTTTATAGCATAAGTAATACTTTGGGTAGAAACATTTTCTCCCTCAAGTTGCGAAAATTCAATTTTATTTTGAGCGTACTTATTTTGAGCAAAAAATAAAATGAAAATAGAAAATACCTCAATAATAAATTTCAATATGTACCTTTGTAAATTGTTGTGGTAAAAATAACAAATATTACACAATAGCCTAATAGAATTACATATTTACATTTATAAATTATGACCTTTAAAACAAAACTTACCTTTATAACACTCTCTATATTCTTTTCTTTTATTATTTCATGTGACCAAAAAAAGAAGGCAAAAACGACAGTTAAAAACGAAAAACTTACAAAAACCATTTCGAAAAACAATGTAAAAACTCCTAAAGAAATGGTTTGGGTGGAAGGAAAAACTTTTCTAATGGGGGCAAAAGAAGGCGACCCATATGCTATGATGCGCGAAAAACCTGCACATAAAGTTTCTGTAGATGGGTTTTTTATTGATGTTCACGAAGTTACAAACAAGCAATTTAGAGCATTTGTAGAAGCCACGAATTATATTACAACAGCCGAAAAGCCAATCGATTGGAACGAAATTAAAAAAGATTTACCAGCAGGAACTCAAAAACCAGCAGATTCTATTTTGCAGCCAGGAAGTTTAATTTTTAACAAACATGCAGGCAAAATCGTTTCGATGAACAATTACCAACAATGGTGGACATGGAAAGTTGGTGCAAACTGGAAACAGCCAGAAGGTCCAGGAAGTTCTATCGAAGGAAAAGACAACTACCCAGTTGTACACGTAAGTTACGACGATGCTTTGGCTTATTGTAAATGGGCAAATAGAAGATTGCCAACAGAAGCAGAGTGGGAGTCTGCTGCACAAGGCAATAATACAGCAGATACTTTTGCTTGGGGAAATAATTTGGCAGAACTAGACGCAAATGCAAATACCTGGCAAGGGCAATTTCCAACAGAAAATAATTCTGTAGATGGCTTCGAATATATTTCTCCAGTAAAATCATATCCACCTAACAGTATAGGATTGTATGATATGGCAGGGAATGTTTGGGAAATGACTACGGATTTATTCAATGTAAATTACTACAAATCTATAAAACCAAAAGAGGTTTTAAACAACCCAAAAGGGGCAAATACATCTTATTCACCTTCGAACCCATATCAACTAGAAAGAGTTATGAAAGGAGGGTCTTTTTTATGTCATGCTTCTTATTGTGCGAGTTTTAGAATTTCTGCAAGAATGGGAATGGAGCCAAGTTCAAGTGCAGATCACATTGGTTTTAGAACAGTTGCAACACCAAAAATGTTGGCAGATACAAAGTAAAATTTCTATATTTTGGAAATGGTTTTTTAGTGTATTAGACAAATAATATCACTTATTTTCTCTTACAGTAATTCTAATTTGGTTTTTAACGGTATTTGTATATTCCATTTATATTAGAAAATTAAAAGCGAGACCAGAGTAAGTAAACAAAAAAACGAATTCGAAAAAGTTTAATTTTTACTCCAACAAAACATCCAAAGTTAAAACATCTAATTTTCCATCTGCAAGAAGGTTGTTTTTTTCTTCGAAAGATTTAATTGCATTAGAAGTTTCTACTCTGTAAATTCCATCTACAGCAATATCAAAACCATTTTTAACCAGTAATTTTTGTACCTCGTAAATTAGCGCAGTTTTTTGGTTATAAACTATTTTTTTAGAGTCAGCAAACAAGGCTCTCATATTATTTTTATAAACAGTATTTTCTTTTTTTAGAAGATGCGTTTTTAAATTAGTGCCAGTTTCTTCTAAAAATTTAACTTCTTTGTTAGAAAGACCTTTTTCTTTTAATTGATTAGAGTTTTCTAAAATAGCTTCATAATACTTAACTTTTGCCAATTTTTTAGCATATTCTTTTACAGCAACTTTTGTTTCAGTATCATCGTCTTCTGGAGTTCTAACATCTATTTCGTTTGCTGTCCATTGTAACATTATAAAACTATTTAAATCTTCGATGGCTTTGTTGTAATTTAACACAGTTTCTTTGTTGTAATAATTTACATCAATTTTTGCATTTGTTTTATAATTTACATTTGGCGAGTGGTATCTTTTATATTGTTGATATTTTCCAAACCCGATAAAAAAAGCAATAATAAGTAGTAAAAATATAATAATTTGTTTCATAATGTTTGGCAAGATTAATAAGAATCGTAAGCAAATGTAATTAATTCTATTTACAAAAAACAGAATTTCAAATCCGCTAAAAAATTCGATTCTTTATAACAACGAAGTACAATATTAACCCCAACTATATTCCTAAAGAAGTAAACAATTCCTTTAAGTTTGGTTGCGAAGGTCTTGGGGCATTGGCATCTACAATATTTCCATTCGGATCGACTAAAATAAATCGTGGAATTCCGGTAATTCGATACGATTGTTGAAAAGAATTGTCTTCTCCTGCCCAAAGTTGTACACCTTTAAGATCGCGTTCCTTTACCATTTTTCTCCATTTTTTTTCTGCAGTTTCCCAAGAACCACCACTTCTTGTGGGTTCGTCTGTAGAAATACTTATAAATTCGATGTTTTTACCTTTGTACTCTTTTGTTAATTCTTTTAAGTAAGGAATTTGCTGTAGGCAAGGACCACACCACGTTGCCCAAACATCTATATAAACATACTTTCCTTTGTAAGAATCTAAAGATTTTTTTCCACCTTTAAAATCCATATAGTTTTCAAATTTTGGAGATGTTTTTCCTTTTCTAATAGAGCTCATTTTAGCATATTCAGTTTTAAAATAAGAAACCATTAAATCTGTTTGCTTATTTGCTTTCGAAATTAAAGCCGTATCTAAATCTTTGTACGAATTTAAAATACTATCAAACCTATTTTTTATAGAATTTACCTTTTCTTCGAAGGCTTCTTCAGATAGTTTTAAAACTAAAGCCGGATTTCCAATTTTTTGACTTTCGCTTATTTGAGAAATTAAAAAATTACTATTATCTGCACCCTTTCCTGAAAATTTAAAGCTCCTCATAAACTTAGCTGCATTGCCTTTTAAATCTAGGTCGTAACCATTCTTTAAATATATAGGAGACCTTTTATAGGTAGAAGTCTGAAAAGTAAAAATATCGGCTTTTTTAACCTGTAAAGTATCTTTAAAAGTACCATCGTCGTTAATTTTAATGGTTTTTATAGGGCCTTTTTGCCCAGCAATGGTAATTAAAGAATCTTTATTATTATCCAGCTTTCCAGATAAGCTTACAAAATCTTTTTCTTTAGTACACGAGCTTAAAATTAGAAGTGTAAGAAGTAAAATGCCAAAATTTTTCATTTATAATATTTTTAATTTTTTACAAATATAAAGTTTATAATTACAAATAAAACAGGTGTTTTGTAAATGTAATTTTAAGAAAAGGTACGTAGCCTTAAGATATTTTGTAAATATAATAGATACAAATTTAAGGCGGCTTTAAAATGTAGTTAAAAAGTAGATACAGGGAATTATTTTTTTATTTACGAAAATTTTACGAAATCGATTTCGTATTGTAAAAAAAAGAAATACTTTTGCCGGAAATTTAATTTTTTAGTTACACAACGATGTCAACAATTATAGATTACAACAAAGAAGTTTTATCACAAGCACAAACAAGAAGGGCAACCGTTCAATTTATTAATATCGTAAACGACTTATGGTACGATAAATCTATAGAATTGGTATTGTTTAGAAATCCGTTAGTAGATAAAAGAGCTAGCGAAGTTTTAAATTTAATAGATTATGCCAGAGAATTTGTAAGCAAGCCAATTACAATTACAGATGCTTTAGATATTGCAAAGGCAATTCAGCAAATAGATTTACCATCTTCGAAATTAGATATTGGAAAATTAGCATACGAATGTTATTTAAGTCCAAAATTATGCGAAGACAAAGTAGCTTTTGTAAAAAAGAAATTAAAAAATGCCACAGAAGCCAAAAACATAAAGCCAAAAGATGTTGTTTTATACGGTTTTGGTAGAATAGGGCGTTTGTTGGCAAGAGAATTAATGACCAAAATGGGCAAAGGTTCTCAACTAAGGCTAAGAGCAGTCGTAACTCGTGGAGTCATAAACGAGAATGTTTTAGAAAAAAGAGCTTCGTTATTAAGTATCGATTCTGTACACGGCAATTTTTTAGGAACTGTACAAACAGATGTAGAAAACAATGCACTAATTATCAACGGAACAACAGTTTATATGATTTCTGCAAACAATCCAGAAGATGTAGATTATACAAAATACGGAATTAAAGAGGCTTTAATTATAGACAATACAGGTGCTTTTAGAGATAAAGAAGCATTAAGCAGGCATTTAAAATCGAAAGGAGCAAGCAAAGTTTTACTTACAGCTCCAGGAAAAGGAATTCCTAATATTGTACACGGAGTCAACCACAAGCAGCACAACCCAGATAAGGTAGATGTTTTCTCTGCAGCCTCTTGTACAACCAATGCAATTACACCCATTTTAAAGGTTTTAGAAGATAATTACGGAATAAAAAAGGGGCATTTAGAAACCATCCATGCATACACAAACGACCAAAATTTAGTCGATAATATGCACAGTAAATACAGGCGAGGAAGAGCAGCTGCCTTAAATATGGTAATTACAGAAACTGGCGCAGGCGCAGCAGTTGCCAAAGCGTTGCCAGCATTAGCAGATAAGCTTACCTCTAATGCCATTAGAGTTCCAGTTCCAAACGGGTCTTTGGCCATTTTAAACCTACAATTACGCTCAAAAGTTACAAAAGAAACCCTAAATGCAATTATGAAACAAAACGCTTTAGAAGGCGATTTGGTAGAGCAAATTAAATACTCTATGGATAACGAATTGGTTTCTTCCGACATTATTGGTACCACTGCGCCGTCGATTTTCGATAGCAAAGCAACCATTACAGATGGAGATTCTATTGTAATTTATGTTTGGTACGACAACGAATATGGCTATTCGCATCAAGTAATTCGTTTGGCAAAACACATCGCAAAAGTTAGGCGATTTACTTATTATTAGTGCAACTTTTTAGTAGAATTAATTCTGTTTTTATAGCAAAATATTAAAATACTCTTAGTGCAAATTCATTCTTCGAAAGTCGAATGTACAAACCCGATACAATTGCGTGTCGGGTTTTATGATGCATTTTTTTTTGGAGCTATTTCCAGCTTTCCGCACTCGCTTTTTTTGCTGAAAAGAGCAAAAAAGAGCTCAAACAATTGCTTCAATCTGGGCTAAACCTGTTTGCTGGCTTTCGTTAATTCCGTATGCTTTTTTGCATTTGTAGGACTAAATTTTACGTAAATTAAAATCAACAAAGTAGCCATTATTAAATAACAAAAACCTATTAAATTACCATAAAAAACACAAATAATATAAGCCTGTAAACAGTAAAATAAAGAACAAGTAGCAAAATTTAAACCAAATTTAAACGTGTCTATAAATTCAATTTCGTCGATTTTTTTAGCAACTTTCTTCCATATTAAAAAAGGAATAATACTATTTAAAATAATAAGATAAAGTAACGGCTTTAAATAGTTTTTTTGGGGCGTTTTTTTCTCGGGAATAGCGTTGTTTTTAATCATTTTATTTACAGCATCTACCTTTGTAAAATCTACTTGCGCATTATTTAGTTTTTGTAAAGTTTGCTCGTAATTTTTGTCATCAGGAATGTAAACAGTTAATTTTTGTAACTGTTCTGTAACTTTTTGTTTTAAAATACTACTCGATTTTGCTGGAGTATTCGCTTTAAAAATAGCTTTGGTCGCAATTGGTTTTCCATAATTTATACACACTTTTGCAGGAAAATTAGAAATATGTTGGTAAGTAATTCCTACAGGTACCACTTTAATATCTAAATTAGGGTGTTTTTCTAAAGCACCAGAAATTATTCTTGTAAACCCTTTGCTAAGAGGTCTTATGGTTCTTTTTTTATGATGACTTCCTTCAGGAAAAATCATTAAAGTTTCTCCTTTTGCCAAAATATTAAAACACTTTTCGAAAATTTCTTGGTTTTTAGAAAGTTGCTTTATTCCATCTCTAATTCGATAAATAGGCATTAAATTTAAAGATTCTAAAATCTTTTTAATTAACGGATTTTTAAAAGAAGCTGCCCTTACTAAAAAATAATTTTGTCGAAATTTTACAGTGGTAACATATAAAGGATCTACCAAACCATTGGGGTGATTTACAGCCAATAAAACAGCCCCTTTTTTAGGAATGTTTTTTTTGCCCAAAACAGTAATTTTTTTAGAGTAAAAAAAGAGGCCAAATTTTATATAAGACCAAAGTAATGTAAACCAAATTTTCTGAATCATAAATTGTGCATTTGTTTTACTGCCATTTTACTTTTGGGTTTTCTACCCCAATAAGTTGCCAAAAGAATTCCAGAAAACACATCCCAAATGCCCCAAAAAGCAGCTAGTAAAGCCATGCCACCCAAACCATCGAAAAAACCAAAAATTAATAACAAGCCCAAACCACCATTTTGAATACCAGTTTCCATAGCAATTGTTTTGGTATCTTTTTTATTGAGTTTAAAAGATTTCGCAGTAACAAAACCCAATACAAAGGCAAAAATATTATGAAAAATAACCAAGAAAATTACATGATGAATGTGATTTACAAAAACATCTAAATTTTGTGAAAAAGCAATAAAAATTAATGCGATAAAAACCAACATAGATAATGGTTTTAAAACCTTTTCTATTTTATTTGCCATTTTAGAATGGTAATGTTTAATTAGCATTCCAAAAAATAACGGAATTCCTAAAATTAAAGCAACCAATTTTAACAAATCTATCCAATTTAATTCCACCGTTTTTAAAATTTGGTTTGTTGGCTCGTACAAACTTCCCCAAAATTGTAAATTAAAAGGTGTCATAAAAATACAAATTAAAGTGGCAAAAGCAGTTAAACTTACAGACAGTGCTGCGTTTCCACCAGCCATTTTGCTAAAAAAGTTAGAAACATTTCCACCAGGGCAGGCTGCAATTAGCATCATTCCTAAAGCAAAACTTGGGTACGGATTTATAATTAAAATGGCTAAAAAAGTAAATGCAGGTAATAAAATAAACTGAGATAAAACACCTACAAAAAGAATTTTCGGGTTTTTAAAAAGCCGTTTAAAATCGTCGATAGAAATGCCCAAAGCGACTCCAAACATAATAATGGCAATGGCAATGTTTAACACCCACAAACCATTAGTGTCGAAATTTATTTTTATAGAATCGATGTCTATCGCGTTTTGCATGCTTTGGAATTCAAGATTAAAGGTTTTGTATTCGAGGTTTTTGTAAGATTTTAAATGTACTCGATTTTTTATTTATTTTTATTTCGAAATAACAATATTTAGATTTTTTATTTTTGTTAACTGTTAACTGTTAACTGTTAACTGTTAACTGCTAACTGCTAACTGCTAACTGCCAACTAATTCTTAAAAGCATATTCTATAATATTTGCACCCATTTTTAAGGCTTTTTCTCGAACACTTTTAGGGTTGTTGTGTATAATTTCGTCTTCCCAGCCATCACTTAAATCGGTTTCGTAATCGTAAAAAACAACCAATCTGCCTTCGTAGAAAATTCCAAAACCTTGCGCAGGTTTTTTGTCATGCTCGTGTATTTTTGGAATTCCGTTCGGAAATTTAAACGTTTGATTATAAATCGAATGATTGCTAGGAATTTCTTGCAATTCTAATTTCGGAAATACTTTTTTTAATTCCGCTCTAATAAATTTATCTAAACCATAATTGTCGGAAATATGTAAAAATCCACCAGAAATTAAGTAATTTCTCAGGTTTTCGGTTTCATCATCAGAAAAAAATACATTTCCATGCCCAGTCATAAAAACCATTGGAAAGTTAAAAATATCTTGACTGCCAACAGCTACAGTTTGCGGATTTTTAGAAATGTTGGTTTTAATGTTTGTATTGGCAAAACGAATTAAATTAGGAACTGCTGTTGGGTTCGAATACCAATCTCCACCACCATTGTATTTTAAAATGGCAACATCTTGTGCGTTTGTAGTAAAAAATAAAAAAGTAAAAAAGATTCTTAGAAATTGCTTCATAAATTGTTTTAAATAGAATTTAAAGCAAGATAATAAATTAGAATTTGAGTATTAAAAAACGCCACTAAAAAATTAGCGACGTTTTCGAAATTACATTCTCTTTTTCAAAAAGATTTTTAAAATATTTTTCCGACAGTTATTCCAAATCTTGGGTACAATAAGTTTATTTTGTCTTTGTTTATAAGCGTTCTTGTTAATCCGAAAGAAAACTCTCCAACCCAACCTTTTTTTGTTTTGTATTTTTTTCCAATTCCAAAACCAAACCCAAATCCAGTTCCGCCTTTTTTATCTTCAGAAAAAAAATCTCCATGTCTTTGTTTTTGTGAGTATAAAGCGAGGTTTCCATCAATAAAAAAACCTGCATTGGGTTTGTTGCCAAAATAAATTCTGTAATAAGGAAGTAAACTAAAATTATAATTGGTATTGTTTTCTGAGTTTGTAGAATTATCGATAGAAAATCCCATTGTTATTCCAAAAGAAGTTTCGTTAGACAATAATCTCTCGTAAGTTATTTCTGGGTAACCAGCAATTAAAAAGGCGAGGTTTACTTTAAACTCATTTTTACCCAAGTTTTTATTTTTAGTTTCTTGAGCGTAGCTTTGTATGCTTAAAATTAAAACGGCAAATAAAAGTATTTTTTTCATAGTTAAGGTTCTTTTAAATTCTCTGCCAAATTAGCAATCGGTTAAAAACAAGAGTCCAGAATTTTACAATTTTGTGGAATTCTGGACTCATTTGTGGAATTCTGGACTCATTTAGGAAATTCTGGACTTATTTATAGTCTTATATCATTTTTTATTTGTTATTATCAATCACATAAAAATGTTATCGACGATAAAAAAAACGTACTTAAAAAACTATAATAGATTTTAATTGAAAAGAATGCCGAGGATAGTTGGTTTTAAGAAATTTTTTATTTTCGAAATTACCAGTTTAGAAAACAATTTGTTATTTAAGATTGCTGCCTTTCTTTTTTAGAGGATAACATTAATTTGTATATATTTTTTTGATACTGTACAGGAGTAAACCCAGTATGTTTTTTAAAGGTAGCAAAAAAGGTAGATTTTGAGTTAAAACCAGATTCTAAACCAATAGAAGTAATCGTATAATTTCTATATTCTGGGTCTGCTAAAAGTTCTTTGGCAAAATCGATGCGAAATTCGTTTATATAATCGTTAAAATTTTTATCGGTACATAATTTAAGAATGTTAGAGAGTTTATTAGAACTAATATTTACTTCGTTTGCTAAAAAATCGACATTTAGTTTCGGTTCTATAAAGAGTTTTTTTTCTTGGATGAGCAATTGTATTTCGTCGAAAACTATTTTTTTATCCGCATCTTTTTCTTCTACAATACCATCATTCACTTGAATAATAGGGGTAAAGTTTAATTTTTTTCTTAATTTTTTACGCTCTTTTAATAAACGGAGTTGTAATAATGCTTGGTAGCCAATCCAATAAATTAAAATGGTGGTTAAAACTCTTAATGGATAGTAAGAGTAGATAAATTCTTTAAAATCTAACGCAACTGTTATTGCCAATGCTATAATCCAAAAAAAATAGGTTAACAGGCCGAGTTTAAAGAAAGTATAAATCCATTTTAAATTATCGTAAGACAGTATTTTGGTAAATAATTTCTCTTTTTTCGATAAAATTGTAAAAGAGTATCCAAAAATAATTAGCGAAACAATTAAAGAGAAAATTTCTTCAATAGAGGTATATTTTTCGAAAAGGTGAGCAATGTCTGCCGTGTTTCTATCGCTAAAAAAGGAAACAAAACCAATTCGTATAAGAATAATGAAAAGAAAAACAGGAAGCACAATTTTTAACAGATTTTTACTCCGTTTTTCGATCTCTAAATAATGAATTAGAAACATGTAAAAGAAAGGCGCAATTAAAAAATGCCAAGGAATGTGTATATAATCTAGAAAAAAATATTCGATAAAAAAATCTTTGGCGAGAATCCAAGATTGAATGTTGTTTAAAGAAATAATTAACACCAATAAATTGATAAACAACATGCTTTTTTCTCTTCCGTTTTTAGAAAATAAGATAAGAAAACAAAATAAAAAGCCGTGCAAAGCGCTTATTAATAAAAAGAGGTTAAAAATTTCTTTTATGTTCAAAATTTAGGATTTAGAATATAAATAAAATTAGCTAAAAATAAAAGAAGCTACACTATAGATAGCCAAGATAAGGATTTTCTTTTTGAGCATAAAAAAACGCCATTAATTTTTTTAATGACGTTTTAAAATAGTGTTGTTTTATTTTACTCCTATTCTATAATAAGCTGTTTAGATGTTGTACCATAACTAGAGGTAACCGTAACTGTGTAAACGCCTGTGCTAAAATTACTCAAATTAATTAAATCGACTTGGGTATTATTACTAAAAGTTATCTCTTTAGTAAGTAGAGTAGTACCTGTAGTTACTTTTGTAAAGGCAATGTTACAGTTTATATTTTCTATGGTTGCTGGGTTTGTTGTTTTAGTTCTTCTATCTAAAGTCACGGTTACAAAACCGTCTTCTGCTGGATTAGGTGTTAAAGTAAAGGTAACAAAGGGCTGGGGTGTAGTGGCTGTAGATGCTGGAATAGCAGTTTTATACACATTGGTATCTGTTGCACAACCACAATCATTTTGTGCGGTAACTTCTACTTCTAAAAAACCTGTTTCACTAAATACAATTTTAGAACTTTCATCTAAAGAAGCTTGTTGTATGGTTGGCAAATCGAAAGGATAAGCACTTCCATCTGGCAATGGATTGTTATAATTATCTGGTAATACCCTATAAAGTTCTTCTTGAAAATGATAATCGATTAATGGTACCAAACCTGCTACACTTTTCGAAGGTAAAGAAAAGGAAGAAATATCGTCTTCACAAGAAAAATAAGGTAGAAAGTCGCCAACTAAAGAAGCAGGATCGTAATAAGTGTGTGTACCAGGAGCATCTTCTGGAATGTATTTTCTCTCTCTAGTGTATTTCCAAGAAACAGTGTGCACTAAGGTTTGGTTTATTTTAATTTTACTGCCTTCAGTTATAAAAACATCTGGATAATTAGAAGGTGCAACCCCTGCTAAAATAGCGTCTCTTAAAGAAGTGTTGTTAAAACTTATTGTGGGTTTGTCTAAAATGTTGAAATTTTTCAAAGTGTTATGCCCATCTTCTAATTTAGCCTTAATAAAGGCATTTGAGTTATCATCATTTATCGCTTTTACAGTAATAGAATATGGTGTGGCGTTTATTTTTTCTAAATTAGAAGAAATTTCCCATGCTATTGCTTTTGATGATGTACATGGATCTGAATTTAAGCTAACTATTACTTCATTTTTCAAATTTAGACATAACGTAACTCTAGGAGAAGTTAAACTATGATCTACAATATTTGCAGGTATTTGCTGAAAACCTCCTAATTCTTTAAACAACCAATTTTTTGCTTTTTGAGTAAAAGTGACGTGAGGTGTATTGTTTTCTTCGCCATAATAACTGTCAAAAGGTGTTTGTTTGCTACAAACCAAATTATGGTCTATTGGTTGATACCAATCTTTAAAACCCTTTGTATCTAAAGCAGAATGTGTAGGAATAAAAGCATGAGGGTTTACTAACCCTTCTTCAGTAGAAGGAATATACATTTTTCTTCTAGCACTACTACCTTTAATTTCTTTAATTGCTTCTTCTTTATAATCATTACCAGAATTAAAAAGACCACCTGGAACTACATCTAAACTTCCTTTTTTATTGTTATTTGTAAAACTATATTTTCCTCTATGATAGCTAATGTATAAAAAACCAGCACCATAAGTTCGTGTGTCATAAAGTAATTCCGTTTTATTATATTCTGGTTGGTAGTTGTTTTTTGTTGTAAATACATTTATTGTCCAATCAAAAATAAGAAAAGATAAATCTATATAACCTCTCATATCTAAAAAGCGTTGGCCTGGTGTGGCGACTTTTTTACCCGACATAGAACCATTTTACCATCGCTATATTTCTAGATTTTGTAGGGTATCCATTAGAACCTGCCAAGCCATTTGCGTGTAAAGCAGTTTGATAATTAGTGAAATATGGTGACTTAGTACGTGAATTGATAACATTATCATAATGGTCTATGAGCATTTGTTTTGCTGCTGGCGAGCGTAAACTTGCTTCATACTTTTGTTTAGCACCCTCTTTTTTAGCTATAAAACCTAAAAAATAAGTACTACCTTGTACTGATAATGGTATGTTTGCTCCTTGGTGCGGGCTATCTACACTTACCCATAAACGGGTATTATGGTTCCAAATAACCTTATTTGTTTCATGTTCTTTTTTCTCCATATATGCTAATGCAAAGCGGGTTATTTGCCCACCCATACTTGGCCCAACAACTACCAATTTTTCTTTACTTTTATTTACGGTAAGTTTTGTGTTTATTTCTTGAATAAAAGAGACTAAACTCATGGCATTACGCTCTATATAATCTGCGCCATAATCGTGTATAATTTTTTTATGATCATAAGCTGCTCTTATTGTAGGTAAATTAATAATAATGACATCGTAGTTTTCTTCTTGTAGTTTAGTAACTATATTATCATTTGGGTCTTCACTAAATTTCATCAGTTCATAGATTGATTCATAATCTGAAGCTATAAAATTATCATTTTCATCTTGATTTAATTTTTGGCAAATAGCATCACAATCTTCTAATTCAATTCGTCTTGTATCTCCAGGGTCAAAACCATCAATAACAATAAATGGTTTTTTAACTCTCGCTATTCCACAACTTCCAGTTTGGTTGTTTTTTCCAAAGAATATTTTATATTCCATTTTGCCGAACTTGGCTGTGTTTTCGTCCCATGCTTTAAAAGGGATGGTAGAAGTAAAAGGTAATACATTACTTTTTAGGCAATTGTTATTTTTTTGTAATTGTATTTTTGGTTTTACTATAGTTATAGTAGCGTAGGTGGTTTGTGTAGTATTATCTTTATATGTTGCGGTAAATGTAATTAGTTTTTTACCAGCTGTAGTGTAATTAATTTTTGCAACGGTATTTGTAGGGGCACTATTGTTCACTAATGTATAATTGGTGGTTGTATTAAAATTGGCTACTAATTTTTTAATGGTTTTGTTTCTATTAAAAAATAGTGAATTATCTAACCTGAAATTAACGTCGCCACTATTGGTTGTGGTTATAATTTCTTGTTGGGGGCTAATTAATGTAATATGTTTGGTAAAAACGGAAGGTTTGCCTGCTATAGGTTTAAAAACACCATTTACAAGCGTTAAGCCGCCATTACTTTCATTCTCTTCATCATAAAATAAAAAATCAAAGGAAGTATTTAACACGCCAATATTTATACTTGGTATTGTGTTGCTGGCTTTGGCGGCATATAATTGTTGTTTTTTTAATTTTAATTGTGCTGTGGCTATAAAAAGCGTTTTGTCACTTGCATTGTACAATTCTGAAATTGCTTGTGTAAAGAGGCTGCTATTCGCTGTATTGTGTGCCAATGTATTAAAGTTGTATAAATTACTAAACGGAGTTACTTTGGAATATAAAACACCTGTTTTAATTTGTGAAGAAATATTTATAAGAGCTTTAGACCAAAATTGTTTGTCTTTTTGTGCTATTTGTTCTGGTGTTGGTAGAGCAGTTTGTGAAACTAATGAGAATGAAATTAGCATTAAAAAAATGCAGTATATAATTTTTTTCATAATTTTGAAAATATTAAATGTTTATAATTAATATGATGAATGTTTAATTTTTTTAGAGGTTGTTGGCGCAACCTCTTTATTTTATCGAAATCTTTTTGAATTAATCGTATTTTTATTGAAGTCGAATCTGCCTTCGGTTATTTCAATAAAATTATCAGAAATATCCCTGTTTTTTAGCTTACAGTAGAAAGTACCTGAAATGATTTCGTTATCATAATGTGTTATAATAACCTTACCTGTACCTTCAATAGAACCATAAAAACCTTTATGATGCGTTGCCTGTATATAAACAATATTTGGATGTGTAGATGCAAAACCACCAATAATAGTTTTAACTTCATACTCCCCAACTTTTAAAGTTTGAAGATTAGGTATTTTAATTGCTACTCCTCCTGTTGCAGTATATCTATCAGACGCTTTAATCCAATCGTAGTTTAAGTCTGTACCGTAAGAAACTCCCTTAGGTATTCCACCTAATTGGCTTTTTCTACTGTCTCTGGGTATCATTACTTGTCCATTAATTTTACAACCAAAGGTATTGGCACCTATTTGTGTAATGGGTGGTAGTTCAGGGTTCCATCTTTCATCTTCTGTTTTAGATTCGCAATTGCTTAAAGTAAAAGCAAAAAGAAATAGCACTGTTTTTAAAAAGAAATGTTTCATAATCAATAGGGTTTTAGGTTTGTATTGTAAAGTTATGTGATTTAAAAATTTTTGGAGTCCAGAATTCTACGTTTTGTGAAATTCTGGACTCATTTGTGGAATTCTGGACTCATTTATTTTTTAAAACATTGTTTTACAGATGTTTATGAAAATGATGTTTTTTGTCTGTTTTTAAAACTCTATACCCATTTGTGACGAATGGGAAGGTTATTGTTATGGTTTTTTTTTTGGCTTGTTAAACTAGACACTGAAACAAGTTCAGTTCATGTAAATTTGTGTTTGTAGTATTTAATTTTTTAAGCAGTTGTTGGTAGCAACTGCTTTTTATTTGTTTACTGTATTTAGGTTGATGTCGAATCTTCCATTTGTAATTTCAATAATATCATTTTCATCATCTTTATTCTTTAGTTTTACGCTTAATGTTCCTGAATAAATACCATTGGCTATATCTAAACGAGTAAATTCTATTATACCCGAATTTACGGTCGATAAATATGTATTATTATTTCCGTTAATATGACAGTAAATATGTGCATTTGATAAATCTGAATCTTCTAAACCATCACTTGAATCAACAATATAATTTGTTGATAAATCTTTTAAAGAAGGGATATATATGTATAAATATATACTTGGGTTTATTTTAAAATTCCCAGTTGAAATAGTCCATTTATCATCTCCATTACTAGTTTTAAAATTATTACCTACATATACTTGTAGCCCTTTAAACTTAGGGGTTCCAGGTGTGGTAGAGAATGAATCTGCAGGTGTAAAGGCTCTACCATCTACAATAGCACCAAAGGTATTTGCACCAGTTTGTGTAATTGGAGGTAATTGTTCTTCGGGATCGTTTTTTTCGCAATTGCTTAAAGTAAAAGCAAAAATAAATAGCACTGTTTTTAAAAAGAAATGCTTCATAATCAATAGGGTTTTAGGTTTGTATTGTAAAGTTTTTTAAAGGTTGTTGGCGCAACCTCTTTTTTTATCTAAATCTTTTTGAGTTAATTGTGTTTTTATTAAAGTCGAATCTTCCTTCGGTTATTTCAATAATATCATCAGGATAGATATTGTTTTTTAATTTGCAATAAAATGTACCAGCAATTACTTCATCATCGTATCTTGTAATTATAATCTTGCCTGTACCTTTTATAGAGCCATAACCTGATGTTGGACTTTTTCCAAAATAACTAGCCCCCATATAAATTACATTTGGTTTTGTAGATACATAGCCACCAACCATTGTCTCTACAATATATTCTCCTACACCTAATTTTTGTATTTCTGGTAATTTAAATGCAACACCTCCTCTATTGGTATAACGATCTACCGCTTTAATCCAATCATAACTTGCTGTGTTTGTACTCCATCCATATGTAACACCAGTAGGAATTCCACCTAATTGGCTTACTCTACTGTCTCTGGGTATCATTACTTGTCCATTAATTTTACAACCAAAGGTATTGGCACCTATTTGTGTAATGGGTGGTAGTTCAGGGTTCCATCTTTCATCTTCTGTTTTAGATTCGCAATTGCTTAAAGTAAAAGCAAAAAGAAATAGCACTGTTTTTAAAAAGAAATGTTTCATAATCAATAGGGTTTTAGGTTTGTAATGTAAAGTTATGTGATTTAAAAGTTTTTGGAGTCCAGAATTCCACGTTTTGTGAAATTCTGGACTCATTTGTGGAATTCTGGACTCATTTATTTTTTAAAACATTGTTTTACAAGTGTTTATAAAAATGATATTTTTTGTCTGTTTTTAAAATTCTATACTCATTTGTGACGAATGGGAAGGTTATTGTTATGGTTTTTTTATATTTTTTGACTTGTTAAACTAGACAATGAAACAAGTTCAGTTCATGTAAATTTGTGTTTGTAGTATTTAATTTTTTAAGCGGTTGTTGGTAGCAACTGCTTTTTTATATGTCAAATCTCCCTTCTGTGATTTCTATTATATCATTTTCATCATTTTTATTTTTTAATTTTACGTTAAATGTGCCAGAATATATACCATTATCAAAATCAACTTTATTAAAAGTAATAGACCCTGAGTTTTCATAACTTATGTATCTACTTCCATTAATGCTACAAAATATATGTGCGTAATTTGGTCTCTCCAAACTTGCTCTTACCCCTGGACTTTTTTCAAAAAAGTAAGTAGTTTCTTTTGGAAGTTCATTTGGTACATATACATATATATATACATCTTCATAATTTCTAGCATCAATACCAAAATATTCATAGTCTGGTAAAGAACTGCCTACAGTAACTGCAATACCTTTTGGTGTTCCTCCTCCAGGGGGTGTATAACCTGTTTTATCTTTAGCTACAAATATTTTCCCATCTACAATAGCACCAAAGGTATTTGCACCAGTTTGTGTAATTGGAGGTAATTGTTCTTCGGGATCGTTTTTTTCGCAATTGCTTATAGTAAATGCAAAAAGTAAAAGTGTTGTTTTAAAAAATAACTGTTTCATAATCAATAGGGTTTTAGGTTTGTATTGTAAAGTTATGTGATTTAAAAGTTTTTGGAGTCCAGAATTCCACGTTTTGTGGAATTCTGGACTCATTTGTGGAATTCTGGACTCATTTATAGTTTTAAAAACAGTGTTCAAATTATTTTTACCGTAAAACGATATTTAATTTTCAATAATTATTGAAAGTTCAAAAAGATATTGTATATTTGCTGTATGGAATTAAATGAAGCAAAAAATAAATACATACAAACTTGGGGAAGTTTAGCAACTTCTTGGGGAATTAACAAAACGATGGCACAAGTGCATGCTTTATTATTAGTTTCTACAAAGCCACTTTCTGCGGAAGATATTATGAAAGAATTACAAATTTCTCGTGGAAATGTAAACATGAATGTACGAGCTTTAATGGATTGGGGCATTGTACAAAAAGAATTTGTAGTGGGAGAGCGTAAGGAGTTTTTGTGGCAGATAAAGACATTTGGGAATTGTTTAAACAAATTACAAAAGAGCGTAAAAAACGCGAAATTGAACCTGTTTTAAAAGTATTAGACGAATTACAACAAGTGGAAGATTCTACTGAAGATGGAGAACAATTTAAAAAAGTGTTAGCAGATTTATCTTCAGTAACCACAAAAGTAAATTCTATTTTAGAAAAAGCGATAAAAGCCGATGAACACTGGTTATTGTCTAACTTTACCAAAATGATAAAAAAGTAAAAAAATTTGTAAACAAACTTTCAAATATTTCTGAAAGTTTTAAATGTTAAAATTTTGAAAAGTAAAAAATTAATAAATGTTATTTATTCTCTGAATGTAGGCTGGTATTTCGTAACCTTATTTTTATTTATTACTATTTATTTTGGTTTACTTGCTGAAATTGTATTAGGATTTATTCAAGTACTAAGTTCTTTTCTTATTCTTTTTTATTGCAGAAGTTTATCAGCAGAACAAAAAAAGAGAATTTACTTTTACTGGTCGATTATTGTATTATATTTTTCTTTATGGTTATTTAATTGGGATTTTTTAAATGAATGGATTTTGTTTATGGTTTGTATAGGTTTAATCCCTATGGTAATTGGTTGTTTTTTTATTAGAATATTAAAATCAATAAAAAATCAAGATGAAATTAATTAATTATTTAATCGCTTTAGTTTGGTTCATAAACGGATTTTTCTGTAAAATATTAAACTTAACTTCAAGACATCAAAAAATTGTTGGTAGAATTTTAGGAGAAGAATATGTAAGAGAAATTACAATTTCAATCGGAGTTTTAGAAGTATTAATGACTGTTTGGGTTTTATCAGGTTTGAAATCTAAATTGACTAGCATTTTACAAATAGCAATTATAATTACAATGAATACTATTGAATTTATTTTGGCAAAAGATTTATTACTATTTGGAAAACTGAATATCGTTTTTGCGTTAATTTTTTGTTCTATTATTTATTACAATGAATTCGTAATTAAAAGAAAAAGCCATGTTTAAAAAATTAAAAAATCATCCTTTTGCTGTTGAAGCTTTCTTTAAAAGTTCAATTGTATTCACTTTTGCAGTTCCAAAAAAGGAATTAGAATCATTAATTCCTGATTGCTTAACACTAGATACTTTTAAAGATAAATGGGCTTTTATTGCAATTGCAATGGTGCAAACCAAAGATTTAAGAATTAAAGGAATGCCAAAATTTATGGGCAACGATTTTTTCTTAATTGGGTATCGAGTTTTTGTGCGCTATACAAATCGTAAAGGCAAAAGATTAAGAGGTTTGTATATTTTGAAGTCAGAAACAGATTGTAATAAAATGACTTTTAGAGGAAACATTTTTACACATTATAATTACACAACTACAGATGTAAATATTAATTCTGATAAACATAAAATAGAGTTGTTTTCCAACAAATCAAATTTTAATATTAAAGTAGATAAAACCGAAGCAGAAATCGATTTACCTGCAAATTCACCCTTTGCAAATTGGAAAGAAGCAAGAAGATTTGCTGGTCCTTTGCCATTTACATTTACCTATAATGCAGCAACAAAAGAAATTTTAATCATAGAAGGAGTTCGAACAAATTGGAAACCAAAACCTTTAAAAGTGGATGATTATCATTTTAATTTTTTAAATCAATTAAAATTGAAAAATTGTGTGTTGGCAAACAGTTTTATCATTGAAAACATTCCATATCAATGGAAAAAAGGAAAAATAGAATCATGGAAATAGAAAGAAAATCGTTTCAGGGAGTTTTAAATATACTAAGTTTTAACAGACATTTTTATGTTATCGGATTGATTGTTTTATTCCTGATGATATCAATTTCCTTATTTTTTAATATTCCAAATTTTATCATTTGGTTGATAATTGGTGCGTTTTTATACGGATTTTTAATGCCTTTACTAGTTTCTGCTTATGTGTATGATTTTTCTGGATATTATCATTTTAACTGGTTAAATCGGTTTAAAATTGTCGATTCAAAAGAAAATACTTTTGTAAACATCAATGCTGGTTTCGATGAAACGAGTTTTATTCTTAAAAATAAATTCCCAAAATCTCATTTAAAAGTTTTCGATTTTTACAATGCAAATAAACATACAGAACCCGCAATTGTTAGAGCAAGAAAAGTAACGTTAAAATACCCAAACACACAACACACAGCATACAATGCAATTCCTTTAAAGAACAATTCTGTAGATGTAATTTTCTTATTATCGGCAGCTCACGAAATAAGAAATAATAACGAAAAAGTAGCGTTTTTAACTGAATGCAAACGAATTTGTAAAACAAACGGAAAAGTAATTATGGTAGAGCATTTAAGAGATGTTCCTAATTTTTTTGCTTTTTCTGTCGGATTTACTCATTTTTTCTCCAGTAAAACTTGGAAACATGTTTTTAGAAAAGCCAGATTTACAGCAATATCAGAAACAAAATTCACCCCTTTTATGTCGGTTTTTACGGCAATTAATAAATAATTCGAAAATGGTACTACAACTTAAAATTATAGGAATTCTTTTGTCGATATTGGCCTTTATACATGTAGGGTTTTCTAAATATTTTAAATGGAAAATCGAATTAAAATCCCTAAGTTTAATCAATCGTCAAATAATGGCAGTACATACCTTTTTTATTGCATTGGTAGTTTTATTAATTGGTTTATTATGCTTAACTTCTTCAAACGAATTAATATACACAAAATTAGGTAAAAGAATTTCTTTAGGATTGGGTGTTTTTTGGAGTATAAGATTGCTGTTTCAATTATTTGTGTATTCGCCAAAACTTTGGAGAAGAAAAAAGTTTGAAACTGCAATGCATATCATATTCACAATTTTTTGGATGTATTTAACTGTAATTTTTTTATGCATTTACAGTCGATATTAAATAGCCCCGAAAGAATTTTATAATAAAAATAAAAAATATAACAATGAGTTTTTTAAAAGCAGAATGGAGAAAATTAATAATGGCAAATTATGAAGTACAGCCAGAAATATTACAAAAATACCTGCCAAAAGGAACAGAAATAGACATTTTCGAAGGAAAATGTTACGTAAGTTTAGTTGGTTTTATGTTCTTAAAGACACGATTGTTAGGTATAAAAGTGCCTTTTCATATAAATTTCGAAGAAGTAAACCTTCGGTTTTATGTAAAAAGAAAAGTAGAAGATGAGATAAAAAGAGGAGTGGTTTTTATTAAAGAAATTGTACCAAAACCAGCACTTACTTTTGTGGCAAATGTATTTTATAACGAGCACTACCAAACCTTACCAATGAAACATTTTTGGAATATCGATAAAGAGAAAATAGAGGTTTCTTACGAATGGAAAGTTAACAATAAATGGAACAAAGTTTCAGTAGAAGCAGAAACAAAACCTCAAAAAATTGCAAAAAAATCACAAATCGAATTCATTGCAGAACATTATTGGGGATATTCTAAGATAAATGCCCAAAAAGCAACAGAATACGAAGTAAAACACCCAACTTGGCAATATTATCCTGTTACAACACACCAAATTCTTGTAGATTTTCAGGCCAATTATGGGGCTGATTTCGGTTTTTTAAACAACAAACAACCCAGTTCTGTACTATTGTTAGAAGGTTCTGAAGTTTCTGTAGAAAATAAAGTTATTTTTTAAAAGTTAATAGATATTTTAAATTTATGTAGTTTTGCCAATGTATGGTTTTGCGAAAAAATAAAAAAAATATAAAAAGAAAATCAGTTTTAATAATCGCCTTTTTAATAGCAGTAGTTAGTTTATCTTCTTGTATAGTAAACAAACAATACGTACAATATATTTCAAAAAAAGAAGATATTAAAACACCCGAAACAAAGAAAGTAATTGTTTTTGCAACCAACGATGTTCGCGTAAATGAATTTAAAAAAACATTTCAAAAAAACTTTCCAGAAAAAAGAGATTTCACATTCAATTTTATGAAAGAATTCTCGAACAAAGGGCTTGCAAACCACCTCTTTTCCGATATTTTAATAGACAGGGACAGTTTTAATTACGAAGATGTAAGTACCAAAAATTCAGACTACATCATATACTTTTCAAATTTCGAAATTTCAAATAGAGTAGAATGGAATAATACTGGAGGAATGGGTGTTAATGGAGTAGGCATGAACACCACTTCTGCAGAATATTGTGTAATTAAAGTAAAAGTTGACATTTATGACGCAAAGACAGATAAAGAAATTTTAGACTTTGTGGTTATAGGAGAAGAATCTGTTTTTATGTTCGATTTTACAAAAACCTTTTACAAAGCAAAAGAAAGAGCTGTAGAGCACATTATTAATTACTTAAAATCGGGTAAAACAGAATATAAAAAGTATTAAATTATAAGATATAGAATTAAAAATCCGCACAATTTGTGCAGATTTTTGGTATTATAGAAATAAGTAAGTCTATAAAATCCCGCTAAAAAAAGGGATAAGCGATTCACACAAAATTCTTAATAGAATTTTGTTTTTCTGCTTACATGTTTCTACGATATTGCCCACCCACTTTAAACAACGCTTCTGTAATTTGGCCTAAAGAACAAACTTTGGTAGCTTCCATTAATTTGTTAAACAAATTTTCGTTTTGAATGGCGGCTTCTTGTAAAATTGCAATTTGTTCTTTTACTTTATTGGGGTTTGCTTTATTCAGTAATTCTTTAGTCTGAATTTGAAATTGCTTTTCTTCTTCTGTAGCACGAATTATTTCTGCTGGCTGTACAGTTGGCGAACCTTTAGAACTCAAAAATGTATTTACACCAATAATTGGGAATTCTCCATTGTGTTTTAGCGTTTCGTAGTACAAACTTTCTTCCTGAATTTTAGAACGTTGGTACATGGTTTCCATCGCACCTAAAACGCCTCCACGTTCTGTAATTCTATCAAATTCTTTCAATACAGCTTCTTCAACTAAATCTGTTAATTCTTCAATAATAAACGCTCCTTGTATTGGATTTTCATTCTTGGTTAAGCCTAGTTCTTTATTAATAATTAACTGAATTGCCATGGCTCTTCTTACAGATTCTTCTGTTGGTGTGGTAATGGCTTCATCATAGGCATTTGTGTGTAGGGAATTACAATTGTCGTTAATGGCATACAAAGCTTGTAGCGTAGTTCGAATATCATTAAAATCAATTTCTTGTGCGTGTAAAGAACGCCCAGAAGTTTGTATATGATATTTTAACATTTGTGCTCTCGCATTGGCTCCGTATTTATGTTTCATCGCTTTTGCCCAAATTTTACGAGCAACGCGTCCAATGACCGAATATTCTGGATCAATTCCGTTAGAAAAGAAAAAAGATAAGTTGGGACCGAATTTATTAATATCCATTCCACGACTTAAATAATACTCTACATAGGTAAATCCGTTAGATAAAGTTAATGCCAATTGTGTAATTGGGTTGGCACCAGCTTCTGCAATATGATATCCAGAAATAGAAACCGAATAAAAGTTACGAACTTTCTTTTCAATAAAATATTCTTGCACATCGCCCATTAATCTTAATGCAAATTCTGTAGAAAAAATACAGGTATTTTGTGCTTGGTCTTCTTTTAAAATGTCTGCTTGTACAGTTCCTCTAACTTGTGCTAACGTATCTTTTTTTATTTGTTGATACACTTCTGATGGTAAAACCAAATCTCCAGTTAAACCTAATAATAGCAACCCTAAACCATTATTTCCTTCTGGCAATTCTCCTTGATATTTGGGTCTTTCTAAACCTTTATCGTCATAAATTTCTTTAAACTTTGCTTCAACTTTTTTCTCTAACTTATTTTCGATGATGTATTTCTCACAATTTTGATCGATAGCAGCATTCATAAAAAAGCCCAATAACATAGGAGCTGGTCCATTAATGGTCATAGAAACCGAGGTCATTGGATGACTTAAATCGAACCCCGAATATAATTTTTTAGCATCATCTAAACAACAAATCGAAACGCCTGCGTTTCCAATTTTACCATAAATATCGGGTCTGTGTCCAGGATCATTTCCATACAAAGTAACCGAATCAAAAGCTGTAGAAAGGCGTTTTGCGTCCATTCCTAAACTTACATAATGGAACCTTCTGTTGGTTCTTTCTGGGCCACCTTCACCGGCAAACATTCTTGTTGGGTCTTCTCCTGTTCTTTTAAACGGATACAATCCTGCAGTAAAAGGAAATTCTCCAGGTACGTTTTCTTGTAAATTCCAGCGTAATAAATCGCCCCACGCTTGGTATTTTGGCAAGGCGACTTTCGGAATTTTAGAATGAGATAGCGATTCGCTGTGTGTTTCAATTTTTATTTCTTTATCACGCACTTTAAAAGTGTAAATGGGGTCTTTATATTTATTGACTTTTTCTTGCCAGTTTAAAATAATTTCCCAATGTAAAGGATTGAAGTTTAGTTTTACTTTTTCGAATTGCGCTAAAAGTAATTTGATAAATTCTTTTTCGTCATCTTTGGCTTGTTTCAGGATCTCATCTTCATCTAAACCACTTTTAGTTAATAATGAGGTCTCGACTGCGCTCGACCAGACATTTTCACCTAAAGATAAAATTGTTTGATAAATTCCGTATAATTTTTGAGCAACAACTACTTGTTCATTTACATCTTTATCATAAGCTCTGTTGTTTTCTGCAATTTCAGACAAATAACGCACTCTTGCAGGCGGAATTACAAAAATCTTTTCAGACATAGCTTCTGAAATTTCCATTTTCGATTTTAAATCAACACCAGTTTTCTCCACTAATTTATCCATAATACGCTTGTACAACGTATTCATTCCAGGATCATTAAATTGTGAGGCAATAGTTCCAAATACAGGTAACTCTTCTTGAGGAATGTCCCATAAATTATTGTTACGCATATATTGTTTTTTTACATCACGTATTGCATCTAAAGCACCTCTTTTATCAAATTTATTGATGGCAACCAAATCAGCAAAATCTAACATGTCAATTTTTTCCAATTGTGTTGCTGCACCAAATTCAGGCGTCATTACATACAAAGAAGCATCAGAATGTTCAATAATTTCGGTGTCTGACTGTCCAATTCCAGAAGTTTCTAAAATAATTAAATCAAATTCAGCAGCTTTTAAAACTTCAATCGCTTCATTTACATATTTAGAAAGTGCTAAATTAGATTGACGCGTAGCTAAAGAACGCATATATACACGTTCGTTATTTATGGCATTCATACGAATTCTGTCACCCAAAAGTGCACCACCCGTTTTTCTTTTGGATGGATCTACAGAAATTAAACCGATTGTTTTTTCTGGAAAATCAATTAAAAAACGTCTTACCAATTCATCTACTAAAGATGATTTTCCTGCACCACCAGTTCCTGTAATTCCTAAAACTGGAGTCTTCGAATTCTTATTTTTAGTATGGATTTTATCTAAAGTTTCTTTTGCAACTTCAGGAAAATTTTCTGCAGAAGAAATTACTCTCGCAATTTTTCCATTTTCTTTATTTGATAAATTTTCGATGCCAATATTTAAAGAATCTCCAATAGCAAAGTCAGATTGTTGTACCAAATCATTAATCATTCCTTGTAAACCTAATTCACGACCATCATCAGGAGAATAAATTCGGGTAATTCCGTAATCCATTAATTCTTTAATTTCTTCAGGAAGAATTACGCCACCACCACCACCAAAAATTTTGATATGGCCAGCACCTTTTTCTTGTAATAAATCGAACATGTATTTAAAATACTCATTATGCCCACCTTGGTAAGAAGTAATGGCAATTGCATTTGCATCTTCTTGAATGGCACAATTTACGACTTCTTCTACGCTTCTATCATGGCCTAAGTGAATGACCTCAACTCCAGTAGATTGTATAATTCTGCGCATAATATTTATAGCAGCGTCATGTCCGTCAAACAAAGCTGCAGCAGTTACAATTCTTACTTTATGAGTAGGTTTATAAGGTTTTATTTGTTTCATTCGTAATAAATGTTTCGTTTTAGGCTTGCAATTTACGGAATTTTCAAAATAAAACGATTGTTTTGTGAAAGTCTTAAGGATTTAAAATTTCTGGATTAATTCCGTTTACATAGTTTTTAATAATATTTAGTTCTTTGGCAAATGCAGCACCTTTAAAATCAGTAATATCATTTAATGTAACATGTGTATTGTAGTACTTTAAATATATAGACGAGAGTGGGAGGTAGGTCCAATGCCATTTTTCTTCATGATAACCTGTTCTTCCATTTTTTTTAGAGGTATATACTTGATAAAATCCAAATTTCGAGGCATTTTTTAGCAGCCAATGGTATTCTTTTAACCCTTTTCCTTTTGTAAAATATGTGTTATTTAAACTGTTGATATCTAAATCTGTTCCCCAATGATGCCTAGATGTTGATGGCATAGAACTAAATTCTAAAATCTTTTTGGCCCTTTTTAAAGGAGGAAGATTTTTGTATTTTGTGTTCCATTTATAATTCCAAATTCTTTTTTGATGATTAAAATTTCGAGTTCCAGAAATAATTTTAAAACGAATGTTATTTTTTTCTGCAGCTCTTTTCATTTTTAAAAAAGCTTTTAAAACCTCTTTTCGTAAGTATATTTTTTTGTTAGAAACCTCTTTTGGTACCAAAACAAAATCAGCATTATTTGTATAATTAAACTTGCCTAAAACATAATTTTTAGTAAGATATTTAGGTGTTTTTGGAATGGTATCGACTTTAAAAGATTTTGTTTTCGTAATTTTTTCTTTTTTCGATGGGTTGCAATTTCCAAAGAAAAATAAACAAAGAAAAAGTTTTATAGATAGTTTAAAAATGCCCAAAATGTTCTGTTTTTAATGTAATTTAAATTTTTTTCGTGCTCATAAGCTTCACGCTCAAAACTAATGTTTTTATAAGCAATATAACTACTTTTGTATTTTAAAAGTTTAATAAACCATTCTAAAATATAAAAAACATAAAAGAAAAACACCAATAATTCTAATTGTTGTTTTAAGTGAATTTTTTCGTGATTTATTAGAACTTTATGCTCTTTGAAACGAGAATTTTTTAAAAATATAAAAGGAAAAAGCGTAATTCCTATAAAACCTTTAGGTACTATATGCTTCGAAATTAAAATCATACTTAAAAATAAAAGTTTGGCATATTTATTGATTATATATTGTAACTCTAAATTAATAAAAAATTAGTGTTAATTTAGACTGAAATTGATAAAATTTCTAAATTAAAACCAACAATTTAAAACCTGTTCCTATGAAGTTATTAAAGCCTTTTGTCTTAATTTTTGCAGTTATTTTGTCTTCTTGTAGCTCTGTAAAAGTTGCTACAGATTACGATTCGAAAGTAGATTTTTCTAAATACAAAACCTTTGCATTTTACAAAACAGGCATCGACAAAGCAGAAATTTCTGATTTGGATAAGAAAAGAATTTTACGTGCCATTGAAAATGAATTAGAGTTACAAGGTTTTTCGAAATCGGAAAACCCAGATATGTTGGTAAGTATTTTTACAAAATCGAGAGAAAAAGTAAACGTTTCTCAAAACAATTTTGGCTACGGTTTTGGTTGGGGTTGGAACCCTTGGATGTGGAATGGAATGAATAACAATGTAAATGTTTCGCAATATACAGAAGGCACTTTATTTATCGACTTTATCGATAAAGATAGAAAAGAATTGGTTTGGCAAGGTGTTGGAACAGGGGCTTTAAAAATGAGTAATAGAGAAAAGAAAGAAGCTAGAATTAAGGAATTTGTAAAAGAAATTGTTTCGAGATTTCCTCCAGGAAAAGAGAGAAAATAAAAATTAGCGTTCTTAGGAACGCTTTTTTTATGGATTAAAGGTTTACTTTTGCACTAACAATTTAATTAATAATGTACCATAAAATACTGCCTTTAGAAGAAGGCGATTTTTACTTTAACGAACAAGGTTATAAAGTTTTTACAGAGAAATTTCATTTAAAAAGAGGTTACTGTTGTAAAAACGGCTGCAAACATTGCCCTTATGGCTATGATAAAAAAACAGATAGTTTTAAATAAAAGTGACTTTTAGATAAAAGAAGTTTCCAAACAATAAATAATTTAGAAAAAATAATGAAGAAAATTTTAGTTTTATTAGTAGCAATTAATTTTGCAGGATGTGCAGAATTGCAAAATGTTGTAAATAATTTACCAAATGGTACAGGTTTAAGTCAAGATCAAATAGGTAAAGGATTAAGGCAAGCTTTAGATAATGGAATTAAAAATCAGGTATCTAAATTAACTTCTAAAGACGGGTTTTATAGAAATGAATTGGTAAAAATTGTGTTACCAAAAGAATTGCAAGCTGTGGACAAAGGTTTGCGTAAAATAGGACTAAGCAATTTGGCAGACGAAGGCATTAAAGTTTTAAACAGAGCAGCAGAAGATGCTGTAAAAACGGCAACTCCAATATTTGTAAATGCGGTGAAAAATATTACGTTTGCAGATGCAAAAGATATTTTATTAGGAGACCAAAATGCGGCAACTTCTTATTTAAAAGCAAAAACTTCGCAAAAACTATTTGCAAGTTTTAGTCCTGTTATCGATAAATCTTTTTCTAAAGTTGGTGCAGATAAAGTTTGGAATCAATTAATTTCTCGATATAATTCCATCCCTTTTGTGAGTAAAGTAAATCCAGACTTAACACAATATGTTACTAATGAAGCTTTAAATGGGGTTTTTACAATGATTGCAGTTGAAGAAAAAGGCATTCGTGAAAAAGTTGGTTTAAGAAACACGGCACTTTTAAGACAAGTTTTTGCGTTGCAAGATAATAAATAATCAACTAATTTTATTTTTAAAGAAAATATTCGTTATATTTAAATTCCCAAAAAAATAAAATGTCACGAATTAACCAATTACAAACCTACAGAAAGCACCTAGAAGACAGGTATAGTAAGCTTTTAGAAAAATCAAACGATTATAAATATATAGACGAATCTAAAAGCGATTTTGCCGCTTTTAAAGCGATGAAAATTTTAGATAAAATAAATAGAATAAGCTATTTAGATAGAGATGTTTTATATACTTTCTCTTAGTTTTTTAAAATAGCCAAAAGCTTTTAAAAGCCTGCTTCCATACCAAGAAAAATATTCGCCATCCACTAAAATAATTTTAGCGTTTTTAGCATATTGTCGAATTTCCGTTATGTGGTTTTCCTTAAAGGGATAAGGTTCCGAAGACAGTAAAATAAAATCCGATTGTTTTAAATTTTCTATAGTAATTTCTGGATATCTAGATAGGTTTTTATAGACATTTTCAAACTTACTCAAAGTCAGTAAATAATTAATAAAAGTATTATTTGCAGCGATCATCCAAGGGTTTTTCCAAATAAAATAAACAACTTTTAAAGTGGGTTTGTTTTTAATAAATTGATAAAAATCTTCAATAATTGTATTTAATTTTAAAATTAAATTTTGTGCTTCTTTTTCTTTAGAAAAAAAGCCTCCGTAAATTTTTATCAATTCTAAAGTATCGTTAATTGTGTAAATTTCTGAAGTATGAGTTTGTGTAATTTTTTCACAAGCTTCTACAATTTCTTTTGTGTTTTCTTCTTTATTACAGAGAATAAAAGTGGGGTTTAACGCTTTTATTTTATCAAGATGAATCGTTTTTGTGCCACCCACCACCATTTTTGATTTTCTAATATTTTTGGGGTGTACACAAAATTTCGTAACACCAACAATCGCATTCTCTAAACCTAAGTCAACCAACAATTCAGTTTGGCTAGGCACTAAAGAAATAATCCGAAATTTATGACTAGAATTTATCAAAACTATAAAAAAGCTTCCATTTCTTGTTGCAATTCTTTGGCTTTTTCGGCTGCTTTTTCAGCAAAATCAACTTCATTAGAAGCATAAATAATTCCTCTGGAAGAATTTATTAGCAACCCCACATTTTCCGAAAGTCCGTATTTGCAAACATCTTTTAAATTACCACCTTGCGCTCCAACACCAGGAACTAATAAAAACGAATTTGGTACAATTTTACGAATTTCAGTAAAATAGGTTGCTTTTGTTGCGCCAACAACATACATTAAGTTTGTAGAGTTTTTCCAGTTTTTAGAAGTTTCTAAAACTGTTTTATAGAACTCTCGATTACCAACTTTTTTTGTTTGAAAATCAAAAGCACCCTCATTAGAAGTTAAGGCCAACATAATGGTATGCTTATTTTCGAAAGCTAAAAAAGGCTCCACAGAATCTTTACCCATGTAAGGTGCTACAGTTACAGAATCGAAGGCCAAATCTTCGAAAAAAGCTTTTGCATACATGGTAGAGGTGTTGCCAATATCACCACGTTTTGCATCAGCAATCGTAAAAATTTCGGGATAATTTTCATTCAGGTAATAAATCGTTTTTTCCAAAGATTTCCAGCCTTTTAAACCGTAAGCTTCATAAAAAGCAGTGTTGGGCTTGTAAGCAACGCATAAATGCTGCGTAGCATCAATAATGGCTTTGTTAAAAGCAAAAATAGGGTCTTCTTCTTTTAATAAATGTGCTGGAATTTTATCTAAATCTACATCCAAACCAATGCATAAAAAAGATTTTTTCTTTCGAATCTGAGCGACTAATTCTTGTGTGGTCATAATTTTTATAAAGTTTCACAAAAATACTTAATTTAGATTTTAATTTGTAAGTTTTTAAGTCCTGTTATAAATAATTTTTTTTCTAAAGTTGGCTGGCGCAGATAAAGTTTGAATCAATTACTAATATCATTTAAACTTTGAATTCAAGATAATATTTATTATCTTTCGGGGTAAAATTTATTATCTTTCAATATGCCAAAGAAAATTACCTTATCGATTAAAGAAGAATCTGTTGAATTGCGAAAACTATATGAGTCTACCACTACAGAATTACGAAGAGATCGTTTAAAAATGTTATACTACATAAAGTCCGGGAAGTATATCTATCGTAATGCAATCGCAAAGAAGCTTGGCAGACGTCCAACCACCATAGGCAATTGGATTAAAGACTATGAAACAGGAGGCCTTTCAAATTTATTAGAAATACATAGCGGAGGTAATAATACCGTTCATATTTCTGATAGAGCAAAAGCCTATATCTCCAAGACATTATCTAACAGCGATACCACCATAACTTCCTATATAGAGTTACAAGCTCATATAGCCGAAGATTTATCAGAGATGATAAATTATGGTGCACTTTATGCACATTGTAGGCGAAAACATAAGTCTAAGCTAAAAGTATCAAGAAAGTCACATTATAAAAAAGACCCGAAAGCCGAAATGGTTTTTAAAAAACCTAGAAAACACTTTTAAATTATTTAGAACAAAACTAAATAAAAATAACTTTGAATCGGTCAATTTATTTTTTCAAGATGAATCTCGTTTTGGATTAATCACCAAACAAAAAAGAGTCACTACAGCTAAAGGCGTTAAACCTATAGCAAAGTACAAACATAGTTATCAGAGTAAATGGCTATGGGGAAGTTTTTCACCCATTACAGGTGAGAGTTTCTGCATGCTAACAGATACTGTGTGTAAAGACTTTTTTATTGAGTATTTAACAGACTTAAGTGCCTGTAATCCTTTGGAACTAAAAATTGTAATTATTGACAATGCAGCTTTCCACTCTACTAAAGATGTAAAATTGCCTGATAATATTATCTTATTACCTATCCCTGCATATTGCCCTGAACTAAATCCAGCTGAAAAAGTTTGGCAATACCTTAAAAGTAAAATTGCAATGAAAATTTATGACACTTTAGATATACTAGAATCCAAAATAGAGCACCTAATTTATCAAATGGATAATAATACCATTAAGTCTATAACCGGATATGAATTTTATCTAAAATCTTTTTATAACGTTTTTAATGTTTAAATGGTATAAATATAACTCTATCCCTTAATTGTTAGCAAAGTGAATCTAAATTTAACGTAATATGTTACCAAAGAAGCATTAAAATTAGTGTTCAAGATGATTGAAGTTTGGGGAAAAAGCATTCGTGAAAAAGTTGGTTTAAGAAATACAGTACTTTTAAGACAGAGTTTTGCCTTGCAGGATTAAATCGAAATAGAGAAAAAAAGAAAATGAATTAAAGGCTATTTTAAGTAATTCTTGTTTTTGTAAATTAGAGACAAAGATATTTGACAGGCTAGTTATTAAAGTATGATACAAGGCATGACTAATTAAGGCCGTAATTATTTTTTAAGAAAAAATTAAGATTTTTGGTATAATATTTCTTTTTTTAAGAAAAAATTAAGATTTTTGGCGTAATTAATTCAAATAATTATATAATGAAGACAAATTTTAATGGAATTTTAACGTTTTTTATAGCGTTGGTTGTGCAAATAACTTTTGCTCAACAAAAGACAATTTCAGGTAAAGTTTCTGATGAATCAGGGCCATTACCAGGAGTTAGTATTTTAATTAAAGGAACTAGTAGTGGAACAGAAACTAATTTTGATGGAAAATATTCTATCAAAGCAAAATCTGGCGATATATTAGTTTTTAGATATCTGGGTTACAAATCTATTGAAAGAACGGTAAGTAATTCAAATACTATCAATGTAACTTTATCAGAAGATTCAAATGTGTTAGAAGAAGTTGTTGTTGTGGCTTATGGTACTCAGTCTAGAGCATCGCTAACTGGATCAGTAAGTGTTATTAACTCTGAGCAAATTGAAAACGCAACCTTTTCTAATCCTGTTAAAAGTTTAGAAGGTTTAGTATCCGGATTAAGAGTAATTCAAGCAACTGGTCAACCTGGAGCCGATCCAATTATTAGAATTAGAGGGTTTGGTTCTATAAATGCGGATAGTGCACCTCTTATAGTTTTAGACGGAGTACCTTATACTGGAAGTTTAAGCAGTATCAATCCACAGGATATTGAATCTACAACTGTTTTAAAAGATGCTTCTTCCACTTCTTTATATGGTAATAAGGCTTCTAATGGAGTTTTATTAATAACTACAAAAAAAGGATCTAAAACTAAGACTCAAATTAATATAGATACAAGAGTTGGTGTTACTCAAAGAGCAACAAAAGAATATAACATCACGGGTTCTCCACAAGAATTTTACGAGACATACCATAGTGTATTAGCTAACTCTGAATTCTATGCTCAAAATGTAGCCGGTAATGCTATATCAATTCAAGAAGCAAGACAATTTGCTTCAAATAATTTAATTGATAGATTGGGGTATAACTTGTATGATGTTGCAGATAATGTTTTGATAGACCCTACTACAGGAAGATTAAATTCTAATGCTAATTTATTAGTTAATGATAGATGGGAAGACGTACTTTTTAATGATAATGCAAATTTTAGCTCTACAAATTTAAATATATCGGGTGGGTCTAATAATGTTGCTTACTATTTCTCACTTGGAACAGAAAAAAACAATGGTTACGCTGTAGGTAGTGTATTTGAAAGACATACTGCTCGAGTAAAAGTTAATGCTACAGAAATATCTAATATTTTAGATATTAGTGGAGATGTTTCTTATGCTAAATCTAATAGTCAATTTGTACCTGGTGATGGAGGAAATACTTTTTCCAATGCTTTTTTCTGGACTAGAAGAATAGCTCCAATTTATCCAGCATTTCAATATGATCAGAACTGGAATCCAATTTTAGATTCAAATAACCCAGGAGGATTTGCTTATGATTTTGGTGTTCCTCAATTTTTTCCTGATGGTAGTACAAGAGGACCAAGAAATTATGCGCCAGGAGAACATCCTTTGGCGGTTATAGATAATTCAATAGAGACTATTGAAAGAGATAATTTTAATGCTGCTCTTAGAGCGAAAGTAGATTTACCTTTTGAAATAAAGTTTGAGTACGTTATGAACTATTTAACAGAAGTGGATAAAGGTATAGATTTTACAAAGCCAGGGGCAGGAGCTTTTGCAGCTGCTCAAAATGGTTTGCTCACGAATAATAGAAATAATTTTTCTGCATTTACAAATCAACAATTATTAACTTGGAAAAAGAATTATGATAGAAGCAGCTTTGATGTTCTTTTAGGACATGAGACCTATGTAGAAAACTTTACAACATTGTCTTTAACAAAGTATAATATTGTAGGAAACTTTAGTCCAATCTTGGATAATACTTCGGTTTATATAGGCGCAAGTAATTATAATACTAAATACACGACAGAGGGGTACTTTTCAAGATTTATTTATGGTTTAGATGATACTTATTATTTAACTTTGACAGGAAGATATGATGCTTCTTCTGTATTTGCTCCTGATTCACGTTGGGGTGCCTTTTGGTCAGCTGGTGCTTCATGGGTTTTAAGTAATGAAGATTTCTTAAAAAATTCAGATATAATTAACTACTCCAAACTAGCTATTAACTATGGTACAACAGGTAATGATAGAATTTTCTTACCAGGAACAAGTACAAGAAACTTTTTGACATATGAAAATCAGTATAATGTGAATGAAAATAATGGAGCACTTACATTGCAACTTTCGTATTTAGGAGATGATGCCATTACTTGGGAAAAAGCTGCAAGTTTGGATGTAGCTTATGAAATGAGATTATTCAATAGAGCAAATCTTTCTTTAGGGTATTTTAGAAAAACTACAGAGGATTTATTATTTAATACGCCTATTGGTCCTTCTACTGGACAGAGCTCAAGATCTGCTAATTTTGGATCAATGGTCAATAGTGGTATTGAAGTAGAGTTGGGGGTTAATGTAATTCAAAAAGAAAAACTAAATGTAAACTTAAATGCTAATGTTTCGACTTTTAAAAATGAAATAAAAGAGTTACCTAGAGATTCTATTCAAGTAGGAAATTTTAGAAGAGTTGTAGGAAGAAGTATTTTTGACTATTTTATGAGAAGATCTGCAGGTGTTAATCCAGATAATGGAAATGCTCAATGGTATAAAAAAGGTACTAATGGTGAAGACGAAATTACTGAAGTATTCAATGAAGCTGACAGGTACTTTTTAGATAAACAAGCTATACCAGATTTAACAGGTGGTTTTGGAACTAATATTGAAATAGGAAATTTTTCATTAGGCTTGCAATTTGCTTTTCAAGTTGGTGGATATGGAGTTGATAATGAGTATTTTGGACTTTTAGGTGCTACTCAAAACGTAACTAATATTGTAGATTATGATAAAACTTGGACTTTTGATAATCCAACAGCAAGATTACCGAGAGTAGATCCTCTAGCTGCAGATCAATATAGGGTATCCGATATTCGTTTAATTGATATGAGTTATTTGAGTCTAAACAATATTAACTTAGGTTACACATTAAAAAATGAAGTTACAAAAAAGTATCATATTGATAGTATTCGTTTTTATGGAACTGTGAATAATGCATTTCTTTTATATAGTGCAAGACAAGGGTATGACCCTAGGTTAAACTCTTTAGGTGAATCTTCTGCCGAGTTTGGAGCAAATAGAACGATTGCTTTTGGAGTAAATTTAAAATTAAATTAAAAAAATAATAAAATGAATAAATATAGAATTTCAAAAAAGCAAGCTTTAATTACATTAGTATTTGTTTTTATTGTGAACCTTTTCGTTTCCTGTGATAATTTCGAAAGAGATTTTCAAGATGAGAGGTTTTTAAGTGAAGAACATTTTACTGAAATTAACAATTCTGGAGGAACAACTGGAATTGTAGCATTAGATGGTGCTTCTCTATCCTATTTTAGAGATGGAGAAGATGGCGAAATCGAATTTGGTATTAAATCTATTGATTTAGGAATGGATTTAAGGAGTAATGACATGGATATGAGTAGAAGTACTTGGTATGGCGCATACCATAGATACGACAATACTGTATTAACGTCTGGTAATAATGATTTTATGTGGGAATTTTTCTACAAAGCAATTAATAATGCCAACCAAGTTATCAGTTTAATTTCTGATGAAGCCCCAGAAGAATTATTGGTTTACAAAAGTAAATCATATGCTTACAGGGCTATAAGTTACTTTTATTTAATAAGAATATATCAACACACTAGAGCTGATGATAGTACACCTGCAATCCCCATAGATTTTGGAGATTTTGTTGGCGAGTCTAAAGCTACAGTTGGTGAGGTCAAAAAATTAATTTTTGATGATTTAACAGCTGCCTATGAGGGCTTAAAAAATTATACGAGAGCTACTAAAGAAGAAGTTGATGCTAATGTTGTAGCTGCTTATTTAGCAAGATATCATTTAACTTATGAGAATTGGTCTGAGGCTGAAAAATATGCTGATATAGCTATGAAAGCTGGAAGTATTAGTGCAGATGTTGCTCATGGTTTTGATGAGCTTTCGCTCTCTGAAGCAATATGGGGAGCAGTTGTTACTCCGAACACGTCTGAAGTTTATCAATCATTTTTCTCGCATATAAGTCAAATTAATGATGGGTATAGTGGGTGGAATCATTTTAAGACAGCTAACTCGAATTTAGTTGATGCTCTTCCAGCTTCTGATTTAAGGCACTCATGGTTTGCTGACCAAGAATACCCTCCTGGAGTTGTAATTGTACCAGGTACATGGCCTCATTATAACAGAACACCTAAATATACTAGTTTAAAATTTATAGCTCAACCAGGTCCTGGGCAATTTATTGGTGATTATATTTATCTCAGAAATACTGAGTTCATTTTAACAAAAGCAGAAGCTTTGGCAAGACAAAATAAGACAGCTGAAGCTCAAAAAACTCTATTTGATTTAAATTCTGTTAGAGATTCTAACTATACATTATCTACTAATACAGGTCAGGCTTTAATTGACGAAATTTTATTTTACAGAAGAATTGAATTATGGGGAGATGGAGTAGCTTCTTTTGATATGGCAAGGCTTGGTTTGGGGCTTAATAGAAAAGATGGTAGGGTTAATTTAGTGCAGCCTGGTGCAGATTTGGTCATACCTCCTTTAGATACAAAAATGATTTATGAAATACCTCAAAGAGAAGTGGATGCAAATCCAAATATTAATTAAATAGTATTATTTTTAGTCTATAAAAAGTTAAAAAGCACTGAATTGATTATTTTCAGTGCTTTTTTATTTTGACTTACTTATCTACATCAGTAATTGCATTTCTTTTTATAGCTCTTGTGTGGTCATAATTTTTATAAAGTTTCACAAAAATACTTAATTTAGATTTTAATTTGTAAGTTTTTAAGTCTAAAGAAGACAAAAATTTCGAAACCCTTTGAATTCTATAATGAAAAAAATACTTCTAATTTTTATAATTTTAGTGTCTAGTTGCACTTTCGAAAAACCGACAGAATTTTCTGAATTGGCACTAAAAGAGAAAGCATATACAGTATCTAACGAACAAATTTCTATTCAAGAAATTCTAAATAAATATAAAGGGAAAAAGATTTTAATAGATGTTTGGGCTTCATGGTGTGGAGACTGTATAAAAGGACTGCGAAGTGTTAAAAATCTTCAAAAACAATATCCAGAAGTTGTTTTTTTATTTTTATCTGTAGATAAAAATAAAAGAGCATGGAAAAACGGTATTGCAAAATTTGGTATTACAGGAGAACATTATAATTTACCTAAAGGAATGAAAGATGGCGACTTCGTAGATTTTTTAAACTTAAGTTGGATTCCCAGATATTTAGTGATTAGCGAGCAAGGAAAAATTAAGCTTTTTAAAGCAACAAAAGCATCAGATGCTAATATTGTTGAAGCTTTAAAATAATACATATACATCGTTTTAGTAACTATTTCTATTTCCTAAAATATTTTAAAGAGGATTTCTTAAATTTACCACTTAGAATTTAATAACAAACTTCTGTAAAAAGAACCAAATTTATACACATGAGAACTAAGATTGTAGCAGGAAACTGGAAGATGAATAACGACAAAGAGCAGACTAAAAAATTGATTAAAAGCCTAAAAAAATCAATTAAAAAAATGCCTCTTAAAAACACAAGAGTAATTGTGTCGCCAACATTTGTAAACCTTTCTTCTGCAGTAAAAAAAGCAGAAAACTCTAAGATAGAAGTCGTTGCGCAAAATATGCATCAGGCTACAAATGGAGCTTTTACAGGTGAAGTTTCTGGAGATATGTTAAAGGCAATTGGAGTAAAAACGGTTATTTTAGGACACTCAGAAAGAAGAACTTATTTTGGTGAAACTGATAAAAATTTAGCAGAAAAAGTAAATACGGTTATTGATAAAGAAATGGAAACCATTTTCTGTTTTGGAGAGTTGTTAGAAGACAGAAAATCCGATAATCATTTTGCAGTTGTAGAAAGCCAACTAAACAATGCCTTATTCCATTTAGAAGCAAAAGATTGGAAAAACATTATTTTAGCGTACGAACCAGTTTGGGCAATTGGTACAGGAGAAACTGCAAGTCCAGAACAAGCACAAGAAATGCACGCATTTATTAGAAGTATTATCGAGAAAAAATACGATGCAAAAGTAGCAGAAAAAGTATCTATTTTATATGGTGGAAGTGTAAAACCAACAAATGCCGAAGAAATTTTTTCGAAACCAGATGTAGATGGTGGTTTAATTGGTGGAGCAGCTTTGCATGTAGATGATTTTACAGCAATTATTGCCGCTATTTAGTAGTTGTAAAATCAAAAGAAAACAATAAATTTGAAGCTGTCTCGAAAGTAATAAAACTTGTCATTTCGACTATAACAAGACCTGTCATTTCGACTGTAGTAAAACTTGTCATTTCGACTGTAATGGAGAAATCTTACTTACTGAATTTCAGTATTTTATATTTTTAGATAACTTCGTTTGCTACTTTCAATCAAAATATATTTTGATTTTAGTAATGCTTAAAATAACAGTTGAATTTACTTTTGTGACAGCCTTTTTTTTGAAATACAATTATGGACAACATTTATATAGAGTACAACTTTACAGTAAATCCGAAAGAACCCGCAACTGAAATTTTAATTGCAGAATTAGGGAATGTTGGTTTCGAAAGTTTTGTGGAAACTGAAACAGGTGTAACTGCATACATTCAAAAATTAGATTGGAATGCAGCAATTTTAGAATCTATTTTTGTGTTAAATTCAGATGAATTTTCAATTAATTATAATAAAAATGAAGTAGCGCAAACCAATTGGAATGCAGAATGGGAGAAGAATTTCGAAGCAATTCAGGTTGATGGTTTGGTAAGCGTTCGTGCGCCTTTTCACGAGAATCCAAACTTAAAATACGATATTGTAATTGAACCAAAAATGAGTTTTGGAACAGGACACCATGAAACGACTCATATGATGATTCAACATTTATTACAATTAGAACTAAAAGATAAAAAAGTGTTAGATATGGGTTGTGGAACAGGAATTTTAGCAATTTTTGCTGAAATGAGAGGCGCAAAACCATTAGATGCTATCGATATTGATAATTGGTGTTACGAAAACTCATTAGAAAATGTAGCACGTAATAATTGTAGCAACATTTCCGTTTACGAAGGCGATTCTTCTTTATTAGTCAATAAAAAGTATGGTGTAATTATTGCAAACATCAATAGAAATATTTTATTAATAGATATAAAGGTGTATGCAAACGGTTTAAATAAAAATGGCATTTTGTTGCTAAGTGGGTTCTATCAAGAAGACATTCCAATTATAGATGCAGAAGCTTCTAAATACGGTTTAAGTTTAAATACATTTATAGAACGTAACAATTGGGTTTCGTTAAAATATGTAAAAGAATAAATAATATTTTTTATTTTTGCAATATGAGTGCAAAAGAAAAAATTCAGGAAGAAATAGATGTTTTAGATCAAGAAACATTTCAGTATGAAATCGTTTTACATAACGATGATGTAAATACGTTCGATCACGTGATCGATTCTTTAGTAAGCGTTTGTGATCATACTTTAGAGCAAGCAGAACAATGTGCAACCTTAGTGCACTATAAAGGAAAATGTACTGTAAAGTCTGGAGAGTATAAAGATTTAGAACCTAGGTGTTCTAAATTGTTGCAATTAGGTTTGTCTGCAGAATTGGTATAAATGATGGATAACATTCTAGATTATTACCAGTTTTCTAACTTTTTGACACTTTCCCACAAAGTGTGTAAGTTAAAAATTACAGGATTAAATTTTTCATAGTTTAATCCTGTTTTCAAATATAGCCAAAAATTGGTTAAGAATGATACCCCAATTTCTAATAGGCAATGTCCATTTTTTTGTTGATTCTCTCAAAGCTAAAAATACGGATTTAATTACAGCATCATCTGTTGGATATGAGAGTTTGTTTTTAGTGTATTTTCTAATTTTCCCATTTAAGTTTTCAATTAAATTTGTGGTATAAATAATGGTTCTGATTTCTAATGGGAAATCGAAGAAAACAGTGAGTTCATCCCAATTGTTTTCCCATGATTTAATGGCATAAGAATATTTGGATTCCCATTTTTCTTTAAAGTCTTCTAAGGCTGCTTTTGCTGCTTCTTTTGTAGGAGCTGTATAGATTTGCTTCATATCTCTTGTAAAGGCTTTTTTATCTTTCCAGACTACATATTTACAAGAGTTTCTGATTTGATGAACCACACATATTTGTGTTACTGAATTGGGAAAAATAGTTTTAATGGTGTCTGTAAATCCGTTTAAATTATCAGTTGCTGTAATTAAAATGTCTTGTGTTCCTCTGGCTTTTATGTCGGTTAAAACGCTCATCCAAAAAGAGGAAGATTCGTTTTTTCCTAACCAAAGTCCTAAAACTTCTTTTTTACCATCTACTCTAAGACCAACAGCAATGTAAATTGTTTTATTGATGACTTTGGAGTTTTCACGAACCTTAAAAACGATGCCATCCATCCATACAATCAGATAAGTAGCTTCTAAAGGTCTATTTTTCCAAGCAATAATGTCAGCTGTAATTTTATCTGTGATTCTAGAAATGGCTGAACTAGAGATGTTAAAATTATACAATTCCCGTATTTGTTCTTCAATATCTGTAGTACTCATTCCTTTGGCATATAAAGAAATAATCAGGTTTTCAACTCCATCTGCAGTACTTTCTCGCTTTTTAATAAGCATTGGATTGAAAGTAGCATCGCGATCTCTTGGAACTTTTATTTTAGTTTCTCCTAAATGCGTCTTTATTGTTTTGGTGCCATAGCCATTTCGTGAATTAGGATTGTTGCTTTTTTGATGCTTATCGTAATCTAAATGTGCATCTAATTCGCCTTCTAAAATCTTTTCTACACCACGTTTGTGCAGTTGTTCTATAAAACTGGTTAGTTCTGAACCTGTTTTAAATTGTTTTAAAAATTCTTCGTTTAATAAATCTTCTGGTTTCATAATAAAAGTGTGTTTATAAATTTAGTGATTATTTAATCGTAAAGTTATTTCCGAAATTTTTCCTCATGGAGCAATTTAAATATTGCTCTAGAAAAATTTCAGAATAACTTTACTTACACACTTTTTGGTTTAGTACCAACTTTTTTAAAGACAAAAGTGGTTTTTTTTCTGGGAATGAAATCTCTTTTACAGAATTAAATGAAACTCATTTTTTAATTTTTGAAAAAGAAAATGAGCAATATAACTTGTATGTCTCTAAATATACAGGAAAGCAAGATATTGGAGAAAAAGCTCCGGAAATATTGGAATCACTTATAAAAAACTACGATAAAAGTATTCCAGAACATAGAATTACACTTCGAAAATATATAGAATAATTCAGCAAATATCTCGAGTTATTTTTTACAAAAAAACATGTGACTTTTTTTTACCCATGTGTCTTAAAAGAGACAATAAGACAAAATGGGCCCTAAAAATATTTTAATAATAATTTTATTAATACTTCCTTTTATAGGATTTGCTCAGCTTGCACCACCATCACCATCACCAGGCCCACCACCACCACCACCTGGTTTACCAATTGATGGTTTTTCTGGCGCTTTGCTTGCTTTGGGGGTAATTTACGGAGTTAGAAAAAAATATAAAGATAGTAGTAGTTAGTATTTATATACTAAGTTTGGTTAGACAAAAAGACCTTAGGCAAATGCCTAGGGTCTTTTTAATCGAAAAGAATTTCTTAAGACTCTGGCTTGGGGTTTGCGTTGAAAATATCACTTCCGAGAAAACGGAAATTTAAATATAACATTTTGGTTTTTTGACCTTTTTAGGTGAGAATAAAACTAGCAAAATACCTCTGTGTTTCTGCCTCGAGAGTAGTTGGTTTTAAGAAATTATTTATCTATGACTTGTTCTAAGTATTTTTCAGTTCGAGCATTACTGAAATCAAAATATATTTTGATGGAAAGTAGCAAAACGAAGTTTAGAGAGCAGTTGTAAAATTAGTATTTTAAATAAATCTCGACCACGCTTAATTTGATGCTTACATTAAAATATTGATAATGAGTGATTTCGTATATGGTTTGCGTCAAATTCACGTTAGTAGATGTAAAAAGTGTGAGCATAAAAAAACCAGTGATTTCCAAATCGTTAGAAAGTACTGGTTTTAAAGTGACCATGGCAGGATTCAAACCTGCAACCTCTTGAGCCGTAATCAAGTGCGCTATTCAGTTGCGCCACATGGCCTTTTTGCGGGTGCAAATATAATAGAGTTTTTTGACATTAGAAAGCAGATTTGCTTTTTTTACGAATTTATTTTTTCGTTGTAAGCATCTACAATAGGTTGGGCTTTCTTTATGTCGCAATTTAAGACAAATAACTCAACAGAATTGCCTAAAGGCGCAAAGCCTGCTAATTTTCCAGAATTTACATGGTCTTTAATTATAGAAGAGATGTTTTCTTCCTCTAACAACTGTTTTAATCTATTTGTTAAAATAGAAGATCCTGTAAAAATTTTAATGTGTTCATCTTTCATAATTAAGTTTTTAGTTAAGTGAATTCTTGGTAACAAAAGCTTTCCAACCAATTAAAGCTAATTGTAATTTAGTAGCTTTAGCAATATGTAATCCTTTCTTTGTGTAAGAAGGTAAAATGGTTTTATTAATCTTGGCAAGAATTTTAAAAAATTGTTTTTTCATTTTATGCGAACTCTAATCAAATTTAATAAAAATAAACAACTCTTTTATAGAATTGTTTAAAGTTAGTCGATTAACATAAAATCGAAAAAATAAATTCAGAAATGTCTTTAATAATTTTAAGTGCGATAACAATCATAATTATAAGTTTTTTGAGTTAGTATTTTGGTGTATTTTTTTATTTTTTTGTGAATATATGCACATTAAAAAAACACGACCAAATCATTTTATACTTTTTAATGAAATTAATATTATATTTATAACTAAAAAAATACAATTTGTTTTAAAGTGTAAGTATGTTAACTATAAATATGTTTTATAATGTAATGTAAAATTTTATTATATTGTATTTCTGTAAGGAAGTAAAGCAGCAAAATATCTTAAAATTTAAATGTAAAGAAGATTTTGTCTTTATAAACTAAATTTTATACGTTTTCATTATTTCTTTTTTGGAAAGTCTATAAAAATGTATCTTCGTAAAAAATAAAAATTTATGAGTTTTTTTTATGTGGTAATAGGGCTTATTTTATTAGTTCTTGGGGGCGATTTTTTGGTAAAATCTTCAATAGGCTTATCATTTAAATTAAATATCTCTAAAATGGTTATTGGTATGACAGTTGTTTCTTTCGCAACCTCTGCCCCAGAACTTTTGGTAAGCTTGCAAGCTGCTTTAGACGGTTCTCCAGCCATATCTATAAACAATGTTATTGGTTCTAATATTGCTAATATTGGTTTGGTATTAGGAATTACAGCGATTGTTGGTCCTATTGTAGTAAGTAAAGATTTTTACAAGTTAAATTGGCCTGCAATGATGCTTTTTTCTTTAGTACTCTATTATTTTTTATATAATGATCGTATCTTAACTTTTATAGAAGGTTTAATTCTTCTATTTAGTTTGTGTATTTTCTTAATAGTTTTAATACGTAGCGCAAGAAAAGAAGAAGTTTCTTTAGATGAAGTAGATGATGCTTTGGCTGAAATTGGTTACGGAAAAATATTTTTCTGGTTAATTGTTGGTGGAGTTGCTTTGTATTTTGGTTCAGATTTATTAGTAGTGGGTGCTAAAGACATTGCACAAAGTTTAGGCGTAAGTGAAGGTGCAATATCTATAACGATGATTGCAATTGGAACCAGTGTACCAGAATTGGCGGCATCTATAATTGCTGCAGTAAAAGGAGAAAAGGCAATTTCTTTAGGAAACTTAATTGGTTCTAATATTTTTAACATTGCATCTGTATTGGGTTTTACTGCGCTTATAAAAGAAATTCCGGTTACAGAAGCTCAAATACTATCTAGAGATGTTTTTTGGATGTTAGGTTTTGCAGTAGTTTTGCTTCCTTTGGTATTTATGCCAAAGAAATTTGTTTTAAGTAGGTTTAAAGGAGCTTTTCTGTTTTTTGGATATGCATTGTTTATTTATTTAGTCTTTAAAACTACGGCATAAAAATTGGTTTTTAGCAACAGTTGTAAAAGTTGAAGCGATAATATTAAAGATTTTTTTATTCTCAGTACTCTAAACATATTCCTCTAAATTTAACATTAATTGATTGTAGATAAACGTGATTATAAATACGATTACTTACATTATCGTTTGGTTAAGGTAATGTAAATAAGTTTTTTTTAATTATATTGTTATATAAATTTATAGCAATAACAAAAAAAATAAAGAAAATGATTTTAAAAAAAACAAAACAAACAATTATTATTTCTTCAATATTTTTAACATTGATGGGATGTGGAAAAACTGATAATGATTTAGAATTTAATGTTGATTCTACCATTGAAAATAGCATTAAAGAGGAAAATCCACAAGTAAAGAGTCAATTTGGAAATATAAATTGCACTTCAACAACTTTGAACAATAGCGTTAGGAAGACTAGGTATAATCATGATACTAAGAAAACAGAATTTTATTGGGCAAACGATACTTTTACATATTGCTTTTATCAAGATGCTTCTAATGTAAACCCAAGTTCAGGAGTGAATAGTTTAGCTTGGAATTCTAATTCTAAAGTCCATAGTAATGTTTCAGGAAGTACAATTAGTAGTATAAGTCAATTTTTAGGGTCTTTAGATATTAATGCAGGTGCAACTATCACAATCTGTATAGATCAGCCAAGCCCTAATTCGGATATGATGTTTAGAAATTTATACAATAATGTTAAAGATATTGGAGAAGCTTTTGTAGAAATAAGTCAAGGAATGCATACTAAAGTTTTTGGGTTTTATCCAAGTACAGAGGTAAAGCCAGTTATAAATTTAGAAGCTTCAGGAGTATTTAAAGATAAAAGCTCGACCTCTTATGATGTTGGTTTAACTTTTGGAGTTACTGGTTCTCAGTTATCAGAAATAATTGATCGTGTTGAGAAAATTGAGTCTTTAGGAGTAAATTATAATTTTTTAACGAATAATAATATTAACTTGATTAATGACGTGGCTTATTTATCAGGTTACGCTGTATATAATCCAGAAGTGCTATGGAACGGAGATAATAACACTATAATTGGTTATGCACAAAGTGCTGGAATTATGGGGCAATATTTAAGAAACACTTCTATTAATTCAACAATATTTACAGAGTTTGGTTATTCAGGAACTAGTACGAACTAATTTTTAACTTTAACCTCTATACTAAAAAAGCTCGCAAATTTTATTTGCGAGCTTTTTAGTATCAAATATATTTCTTAGCTAATATTGGCAGACTTTACAGTCTTAATAATTCTACCAGCAATTTTGTATGGATCTCCATTAGAAGCTGGTCTTCTGTCTTCTAGCCAACCTTTCCAGCCTTTTTCTACTGTAATAATTGGAATTCTAATAGAAGCTCCTCTATCTGAAACTCCATAAGAGAAATCGTGGATAGATGCTGTTTCATGATCTCCAGTTAAACGTTGGTCGTTAAACTCACCATAAACTTCGATATGTTCTTTTACAACAGGTCTAAATGCTTCACAAATTTTCTCATAAGTCTCTTTAGAACCACAAGTTCTTAGTACAGAGTTAGAGAAGTTTGCGTGCATACCAGAACCATTCCAATCCATGTCTTTTCCTAATGGTTTTGGATGATATTCAATATACCAGCCATATTTTTCTGTTAATCTATCTAACAAATAACGAGCAATCCAAATTTCATCTCCAGCTTTTTTTGCGCCTTTAGCAAATAATTGAAATTCCCACTGACCAGATGCAACTTCCTGATTAATTCCTTCAAAATTTAAACCTGCATCAATACATAAATCTGCATGCTCTTCAACTAAAGATCTACCATGAGTATTTCTTCCACCAACAGAACAATAATACATTCCTTGAGGAGCAGGATAACCACCAACAGGGAAACCTAGTGGTAATTGAGTTTTCTTGTCCATTATAAAGTACTCTTGCTCAAAACCAAACCAGAAATCATCATCTTCATCATCAATTGTAGCTCTTCCGTTAGAAACATGTGGTGTTCCGTCTGCATTTAAAACCTCTGTCATCACTAAATAACCATTTCTTCTTGCAGGATCTGGGTAGATTGCAACAGGTTTTAGTAAACAATCAGAAGAATCTCCTGAAGCTTGTCTTGTAGATGATCCATCAAAAGACCACATACTTAATTCTTCTACTGTTCCTTGAAAATTTTCATGTTCTTCGACTTTGGTTTTGCTTCTCATATTCTGAGTTGGATAATATCCATCTAACCAAATGTATTCTAATTTAATTTTTGCCATAATAAATAATTGAATGTGTAATGTTAACACCACAAAAATGAAATTTTTTCTATACATATCAAAAAAATAAGGGGTTAAATGTTTATTTTTGCACAAAAATAATTTTATCCCTAATTTTAATAAGGGTATATTTGATTATAAGTAAAAATAAACAGCAAAAATTAATAATATGTCAAGGATTAGATTTAATGCTTTGCAAGAAACCAGCAATAGAAGTCCTTTAAAGGTACTTCAAACCGAAAAAAGGTCGTCTTTATTTGGAAAAAACGTGTTTAACAAACATGCAATGCAACAATACCTTACAAGGGCTGCATACGAAAGTGTAATGGATGCAATAGAGCATGGAACAAAAATAGATCGTAAAATTGCAGACCAGGTGGCTGTAAGTATGAAAGATTGGGCAATGTCTAAAGGAGCAACACATTACACACATTGGTTTCAGCCACTTACAGGAGCCACTGCAGAAAAGCACGATGCTTTTTTCGAATCTATTAATGGTAGTTTGGCAATGGAAAAATTCGATGGCGAACGGTTGGTGCAACAAGAGCCAGGAGCTTCTAGTTTTCCGAATGGAGGCATTCGAAATACATTCGAAGCAAGAGGTTATACAGCTTGGGATCCAACATCACCTGCATTTATTTACGAAACTACTTTGTGTATTCCAACCATTTTTGTGGCTTATACAGGAGAGGCTTTAGACAATAAAACGCCCTTATTAAGAGCACTACAGGCCATAGATACTCATGCAACCGCTGTTTGTAAATATTTCGATAAAAACGCTTCTAAAGTAAGTGCTACTTTAGGTTGGGAACAAGAATATTTTTTAATTGATGATGCCTTGGCAAACTCCAGACCAGATATTTTATTAACAGGTAGAACTTTAATTGGGCATTCTCCAGCAAAAGGTCAGCAACTTGGAGACCATTATTTTGGAACCATACCAGCAAGAGCGATGGCTTTTATGCAAGATTTAGAACAAGAATGCATGTTGTTGGGCATTCCTGTTAAAACTAGGCATAATGAGGTTGCTCCAAATCAATTTGAAATAGCTCCAATTTTCGAAGAAGCAAATTTGGCAGTAGATCATAATTCCTTACTAATGGACGTGATGGAAAAAGTTTCTCGCAGACATAAATTTAAAGTATTATTTCACGAAAAACCATTTGCGGGCATTAATGGTTCTGGAAAACACAACAATTGGTCTTTGGCGACATCACACGATACAAATTTGCTAAGCCCAGGGAAAACACCCATGAAAAATTTACAATTCTTAACTTTTTTTGTAAATACAATTAAAGCAGTTCACGAAAATGAAGAATTGTTAAGAGCCTCTATTGCATCTGCAAGTAACGACCATAGATTGGGTGCAAACGAAGCACCTCCAGCAATTATATCTGTTTTTATAGGTAAACAACTTTCGGCGGTTTTAGACGAGCTAGAAAACGTAACCAAGGGGAAATTATCGCCACAAGAAAAAACAGATTTAAAACTGAATATTATTGGTAAAATACCAGAAATATTATTAGACAATACAGACAGAAATAGAACTTCGCCATTTGCATTTACAGGAAATAAATTCGAATTAAGAGCAGTAGGTTCTTCCTCTAATTGTGCGGCTCCAATGACGGTTTTAAACACCATTGTGGCGAAGCAATTAAAGGAATTTAAGATAGAAGTAGATAAGCTAATAGAAAACAAAAACCTTAAAAAAGACGAAGCCATTTTTAACGTTTTAAGAGAATACATAAAAGAATCTAAGAAGATCCGTTTCGATGGAGATGGGTATGGAGAAGCATGGGAAAAAGAAGCAAAAAAACGAGGATTAAGTAACAATAAAACAACTCCAGAAGCATTAAAAATACAAATCGCACAAAAAACCATTGATTTGTACGAAGAAATGGAAGTAATGAGCAGAGTAGAGGTAGAAGCTCGTTACGAAATCGCAGTAGAAGAATATACCAAAAGATTGCAAATAGAAGGCAGGGTGTTAGGAGATATTGCTAGAAATCATGTAATACCAACAGCTATAATTTATCAAAATACACTATTAGAAAACACAAAGAATTTAAAAGAAATTTTTGGCGAAGCCTATAAAACTATTGCCAAAGAACAAATCGAGTTAATTATGACTATTTCGAACCACATTACAGAAATTAACGCATTAACTTTAAAAATGGAAGCACAACGTGCAAAATCGAACCAACAAAAAGGATTGAAATCTGCAGAAATGTATTGTAAAAATGTAAAACCATTTTTCGAGGAAATTCGTTATCATTGCGATAAACTAGAAACCATGGTAAACGATAATTTGTGGCCATTAACCAAATATAGAGAGCTTTTGTTTACAAAATAAAATTATTTGGGCGTTTTAACGGGCTTTCCATTATATCTTTTTTTTTACCAAAAAAAAGGATGCCATTGCAATCCCTAACGCAAATAGCAAAACCGAAAAGGAAGTTTTTAAAAACAACAAAATTCATTATAATTTTCCACGGTTTTTTTTAAGCAAAAGCCTAAATTTGCAAACATAACACAACAATATGAGCCAAGAAGTTTCTAAAAGATACGCACAAAGAGGTGTTTCTGCATCCAAAGAAGATGTACACAATGCTATTAAAAACATAAACAAAGGTTTGTTTCCAAAAGCATTTTGCAAAATTGTGCCAGATTATTTAACAAATGACGATGATTATTGTTTAATAATGCATGCAGATGGTGCAGGAACAAAATCGTCTTTGGCATATATGTATTGGAAAGAAACTGGTGATATTTCTGTATGGAAAGGTATTGCACAAGATGCTTTAATTATGAATATTGACGATTTGTTATGTGTGGGAGCAACAGACAATATTATGTTGTCTTCTACCATTGGAAGAAATAAAAGTAAAATTCCTGGTGAAGTTTTATCAGCAATTATAAATGGAACTGAAGAGTTGATTGAAGACTTAAAAAAGTTTGGAGTAACCATTCATTCTACAGGAGGTGAAACTGCAGATGTTGGCGATTTAGTTCGTACAATTATTGTAGATTCTACAGTAACTGCACGTATGAAACGCTCTAATGTTATTGATAATGCAAATATAAAAGCAGGTGATGTAATTGTTGGTTTAGAATCTTTCGGACAAGCAACTTATGAAACTGAATATAATGGAGGTATGGGTTCTAACGGATTAACTTCTGCAAGACATGATGTTTTTCATAACTATTTAGCAGAAAAATACCCAGAAAGTTTCGATGCTGCTGTTCCATCTGATTTGGTGTATTCTGGAAATACAAAATTAACAGACAAGGTTGAAAATTCTCCTATTGATGCTGGTAAATTAGTATTATCGCCAACAAGAACCTATGCACCAATTATTAAAGAAATTTTATCGAAATTTAATTCTGATACAGTTCACGGAATGGTCCATTGTTCTGGTGGCGCACAAACAAAAGTTTTACATTTTGTTGATGAATTGCACATTGTAAAAGACAACCTATTTCCAATTCCACCTTTGTTTAAGTTAATACAAGAACAATCAAAAACAGATTGGAAAGAAATGTACCAAGTTTTTAATTGTGGACACAGAATGGAAATTTACGTTTCTCCAGAAATTGCTGAAAACATCATTGCTATCTCAAAATCTTACAATGTGAATGCACAAATTGTGGGTAGTGTAAAAGCTGCTGATAAAAAGAAATTGACTATTAAAAGCGAATTTGGGGTCTTTGAGTATTAAGTTTTTTTTTGAATTTGGCTAATGTGTTTGTGTATGGTTTTTTGCGTGGTTTAAGCACTGAAGTTAGCAAATAAAAACCGAATAGAAAAAATCCGCGAGGATTTTTGTAAGTAGGCTAGAACCAGCAATAAATTATATACGGTATTGTACGCAGGCTTTTACTTAAATTCAATGTCAATACCTTGGTAAATTTTTAGTAAATCAGGTAATGTCATAACTTTAATATCAAGCATTTTGCAAATGGATGGTATCTTTTTAAATGCTTTGTGGTCATTCCCATTTTCAGATTCCTCAGTTACAATTGCTATTTCCTTTTTTGCACTCTTTTTTATTAAAGCAAGAATTATCATTCTAGCATCTGCTGTCTCTAAAAATTCTTTTTTACGTTCTTCAAACTCTGCATCATTAAGTCTTCTAGATAATGGTGTTCTAAAGTTGTTATTTAAAAGATTATAAAATTTCTTTGTAGAAGGAGGAAGTAAATCTTTTGTTCTTAAAGGAATTTTAAAGTGTTTTTTAAAATCTTTATCTTTTAAATAGTCTAAAGATTTTAGGACTAAACCTTGAGTAGTGTATTCACATTCTTGATAAACAGCATCTATTAGGATTAGATTACCATTTTCAATTTCAGATTTTATGAAATCAAACAACTTTGTTTTTTTGTCAAATGGTAAGTAATAACGAACCAAGGACAGTAAGGAACTTGTATCAATTATTACTTTCATCAAATATATTTATCTAATTTTTCGGGTTTGATATTAAGTTTTTTACAAACTTCATATTCGTTTAAAACACCTTCATAATAAGCAGTTTGAATTGTTGATAAGAACAAAGGTGACGGAATTGGTTTGGCAACTGAACCTCTTTGTTTGATGCCCTGTTCTTTTAGTAATTGCTTTTCTCTTTCCTTTTCTTCTTGTCTTTGTCTAAAAATTTCTTCAAACTCTTCTCTTACTAATTTATAGTTAGACTTTGATATTTTACCTTGATAAAGAAGTCTGGTAAAAAGTGATAACTGACTTAAATGAGTATTTTGAGAAACTTTTTCAATAAAGTCGTGATGATAATCATTACTTGAAGATGCTTTTTCTAGTGTGTCTAAAGTTTTTGAATAATTACCTGCCAGAAAGAAAAATGCAAAGTCATTACACCATCTTTCTATAGTTGAAAGGTTTTTGTTGTAAACACTATAGTTTATTTCTTCAATTTCTTCTTCGTCTAATAGGTAATGACCTAATTCGTGAGCAAGAGTAAATATTTCTCTAGAAAAAGATTGATGTCTCTTAAGGACAATCATATTTGGCTTTAGATAAAATCCGTCAATATTAGCTTTCTCCTTTTTATTCCAGGTCTCTATGAACTCAAAAACCATTATGTTTTTAGTGGCTAATGAAGAAATTAAAGCTTTTAAGAAATTACGTCTGTTTTTATCAAACCTTGGATATAAAACTTTTCTAGCTTTTAATGCAATTTCTCTTGGGTTGTCAGAAATCGAGTATTTTTTTATCTGTCTTTTAAAATCTAAATCTGAAAGTTTTGCAATTGCTGAAAGTGATAGTTTTAATTCTTCAAATTGATTTACAATTTTTATAGCTCCTAGATTAAGTTCATCGTTTTGAAAATTTTGCTTTCTAAAAAACACACTTGCTTCTTTTGATTTTTCAGGTGCTTTTGGGTCTAGATAATAGTGTAGTCCTTTTTCAAAAATTTTATCAATTCTTTTTAGGTAAGAAATCTGAATTTCTTTACCAAACACATCCTCTTTGGTAATTGGATTTTTAAGTCCAATACTGATTTTTTGCAAGAAATCTTGTACACCCATTCTGTACATTTCTAGCAAATGTCTAATTCGTGATATGTTATGTTCTACTTTCAATTTAGTTTTTAAAACTTGTGTGCAAAGTTACGATTTCTTTTCTAGCTTGTTGCCAATAACACGATTATGACGTCTGTTTTAATGAATTATAATCGGTGTTAGCGAAGTTATATTTTTTTAAGTTTAGAAACAAATTAAATTATTTTACACTCTCAAAAACAAAATCAATACTAAAATCATCATTAGAAACTAGTGCCTTCAACTGCATGTTTTCTATGTAATATTTTATTTTGGTAGGAAATTCATTTTGTGCATTTTTACAAACAAAAGAAGTATCTGTTTGAGATGTAAATTTAAAAAAAGTGGCGGTTTCATTTACACCTTCTACTTTTAAGTGTAACGTATCATTTACAGATACAATACTCATAATTTCTTTAAATGTAGTGTCTTTATTTTTTAGTGTGTAACCTACTCCTGTAAAATCGGTATTCCAATTTTCGTAGGTTTTATATCCTTCTTTGTCGTTTAAACGAATCCATTTTCCAATGATAAAAGTTGGTTTGTTCACGTTTTCTGTTTCTGTTTTACAAGAAACTATCAATAAAAAAGAACAAATGAGCAGAAAATATTTCATAACAAGTACGTTTTAATTATTCAAATATACTCAAAACGAAACATTTAAATTTCCGATAAATATTGTAAATTCGCAGTACAAGAAAAGAGTATCAAATGTTAGAAAAAATAAGAATTGTAAAGCAACGTTATGATGAGGTTTCGGATTTAATTATTCAACCTGATGTAATTACAGATCAAAAACGGTATGCGCAATTAATGAAAGAATATAAAGATTTAGGCGATGTTGTTAAAAAAGGGGAAGAATACCAGCAATTAACAGACAATATAGAAGAGGCAAAAGAAATAATTGCAGATGGCTCTGACGCAGAAATGACAGAAATGGCAAAAATGCAACTGGAAGAAGCCAATAGTAGAATTCCTCAATTAGAAGAAGAAATAAAATTTCTTTTAATACCAAAAGATCCAGAAGATTCTAAAAACGCAGTGGTAGAATTACGAGCAGGAACTGGTGGAGATGAAGCCAGTATTTTTGCAGGAGATTTGTTTAGAATGTATTCTAAATATTGCGAAAGTAAAGGTTGGAAAGTTTCTACTGTAGATTATTCTGAAGGTACAAATGGCGGTTTTAAAGAAATTCAATTTGAGGTAACTGGAGAAGATGTTTATGGAATTTTAAAGTTCGAAGCGGGTGTGCATCGTGTACAAAGAGTGCCACAAACCGAAACACAAGGTCGTGTACATACTTCTGCAGCAACTTGTATGGTTTTCCCAGAGGCAGAAGAGTTTGATGTAGAAATTAACCCCAAAGATGTAAGGATCGATTTTTTCTGTTCTTCAGGTCCTGGAGGTCAATCTGTAAACACTACTTATTCTGCAGTACGTTTAACGCACATTCCTACAGGTTTGGTGGCGCAATGTCAAGACCAAAAATCGCAACATAAAAATAAAGAGAAAGCATTTAAAGTATTGCGTTCTCGTTTGTATGACATGGAATTGGCAAAGAAACAGGCAGAAGACGCTTTAAAACGTGGTTCTATGGTTTCTTCTGGAGACAGAAGTGCGAAGATTAGAACTTACAACTACGCACAAGGTAGGGTTACAGACCATAGAATTGGATTGTCTTTATACGATTTGCCAAATATAATGAATGGAGATATTCAGAAAATTATCGACGAATTAATGTTGGCAGAAAACACCGAGAAATTAAAAGAATTAGGAGACGGAATTTAAAATTTTTACGGTTACATATAATTACAAGAAGCTATCTCGAAAGTATTAAAATTTATCATTTTCGACTGTAATGGAGAAATGGAGAAGTTTTATCTATTGAATTTTAGCATCTTGTACCTTTGACTTCGGTCAAAAATAGTAGTTAAATTTATTTTTGTGACAGCCTCTTTTTTATTTGAGATACTTTTTGATGTATATGAATTAATTTGCCTTTTGTTTCTTACTTACTTTTGAAGTGTAAAAGAAAAAAAATGATAGCCACAAAAATTTTAGGTCTCTCTAGTGCCTTTACAAAGAGTAAAAAAATTAAAATTGCAATATTGCTTGTAGAAATTGCAATTCTTGCTTACGCATATAAAAAAAATAAAGAAGAACAAGAAAAAGAAAAAAAGCTAGAAGGAGAAAAAAATCAAAAAAAGTTACAATAAAAACGATGAAAGAAAAAGAAAAAAATGTTATTCGAAAAAGAAGTGAAAAGCTATGAAAAAGAGTGCAAAAACTATGAAATATAATTTCTAAGTACATGTAAAAGCGATTAAAGTTGGGGGACTTTTAATCGCTTTTTTTTTCTAAATGAATATTTCGAAAGTCTTATTCAAAAAAAAATGGTATTATTCTCCGAACAAATGTAGTTCTGTAAAGTCTTTATTTATTGTAATAGCTTTATTTACAGACGAATTTATTCTGTCTAATTCGATTTCTACATTATCGATTTGAACTGATGTAATTTCGAAAGGCAAATTGTGAAATACAATATTAAATTTCGTGTAACTCGCATCGAAATCTCCACGTTTATGTTGCTGTAAAATAAATTCTGATTTTTTACCAGTTACTTTAAATGTACGTAAACTAAACCTTCCTTTCTTATAATCGTATCCATCATGTGCATCATCATATAATTTAGAAGATTCTTTTCCTTCTTTATAATAAACGTCTAACGTAATTTCATCAAAATCTTTTTCACCTACATATTGTTGTACAGGATATTTAGGGATAACAGCTCCTTCTTTTACGAAAATAGGCATGCTATCGATATCTGCATCAACCCACATTTCTTTTCCACCTTCTACAATTTCATCTGTCCAGAAATTATACCATTTGCCTCTTGGAATGTACATTCTTCTTCCTTTGGCATTGGGTTCTATAATTGGGCAGGCTAAAATTTGTTCTCCAAATACAAACTCATCACTTCTATAATGTGTTTGTTGGTCTTCTTGATCATACAAAACCAACGATTTTAACATTGGTGTTCCATCATTTAAATATTTCCAAAAAGAAGTATATAAATAAGGTAAAAGTTGATATCTAATTTCTACGAATTTTCTTACGATGTCTGTAATTTCATCACCAAAAACCCAAGGTTCTTGATCTCCATGATCTCCAGAGGAGTGCACTCTACAAAACGTATGGAAAATTCCTAATTGAATCCACCTTGCAAATAATTCTCCTTGAGGTTGTTCTGCAAAACCACCAATATCGCTTCCTGCAAAAGAAAAGCCAGACATAGCCATTCTTTGCGCTTGATTGTTTGCAATGGCCAAATGTTCCCAGGTTGCTACATTGTCTCCCATCCAAGTAGAAGTATAACGTTGTGCACCAGAATAGGCAGATCGTGTAATTACAAAAGGTCTTTTTGGATATGCATATTTTTTTAAACCGTGGTAGGTTGCACGTGCCATTTGTGTTCCGTAAATGTTGTGCGCTTTTCTGTGAGAACAAGGGTTACCATCATAATCATGACGTACATCGTTTGGAAAAGATTTGTTTGGAACATCCATAACTGCTGGCTCGTTCATATCATTCCAAACACCTTTTACACCAATTTCTTCAATTAATTCTTGAAACAAACCAGACCACCAATCTCTAACTTCTGGTTTTGTAAAATCTGGGAAATAGCATTCTCCAGGCCAAACTTTACCTTTCATGTAAGGTCCATCTGCACGTTTACAGAAATAATCTTTATCTAATGCTTCCTTAAAAACATCATATTCCATATCAATTTTAATTCCTGGATCTATAATAACCACCGTTTTAAAACCATCGTCTTCTAATTCTTTTACCATTCTTTTTGGGTCAGGAAAATGGTTTTTATCCCAAGTAAAACAACGAAAACCATCCATATAATCGATGTCTAAATAAATAGCATCGCAAGGTATTTTTAAATCTCTAAAAGTATTGGTAACCTCTTTTACATTGCTTTCTGGGTAATAACTCCACTTGCATTGGTGAAATCCTAAGGCCCATAATGGAGGTAAAGCATGTGGTTTTCCTGTTAAATCGGTATAATTTCTAACGACATCATTCATATCTGGGCCGTAAATAAAGTAATAATTCATTTCTCCACCTTGCGCCCAAAAGCTAGTTACATTTCTTCTTTCGTGTGCGAAATCGAAATGAGATTTAAAAGTATTGTCAAAGAAAATACCATAAGCTTTGTTATCTTGAATGGCTGTGTAAAAAGGAATTGCCTTGTAAATTGGGTCTGTATTTTTACCAAAAGCGTAAGAATCTGTTGCCCAGTTTTCGAAACGTTTCCCTTTCATATTTACATCTACAGGCTTGTCTCCTAAACCGTAAAAACTTTCTGCTTTTTGGCAAGCTTTACTCATTTTTACAATGTCTCCACCATATTCGTAACTTTCTTCCCAATGAAAACCAATTTCGTCTTCGTTAATTAGTTTCATGTCTATAGCATCGTACAAACTAATTTGTAAATTTTGCTTTCTTACTTTACAAACTAATTTTGCAGTTGTAATTACATAATGCGTATCGTTTTCTGTAACTTTTAAAAAGTTGTATCCTCTACTTGCATGAATGGTAACTCCGTAAGAAAAATCATTTTCGAACTTTCCTGTGGTTGAGTAGCGAAAACGAATTACACTGTCTCTAATGACTGTAATTTGTAGTACTACATTATTGCTAGTTGTAAAATAAAGGGTATCTACGTCTTTTCTATATTTTATAATTTCTGAAGGAAAAAGATTTCCTTTTTGTTCTAATTCGGTATTAACAATCATATATTTTGCTTGTTTTTTATCGTGTAAAAATCGTAAAAGTTTGGTATAGAACCTTCTATAAAGTTCTTTTTTTACGATAACGTTTTAGTTTATTTTTGATAAATAAAGTGCTAAAATACTATAAAAAACAGAATAAGAATAAAGTGTATAAATTATTTAGAATTCTATAAAAATAGCACTTCTTTATTTTGAAGTATTAAAAAATAACTGTTTATTTTTACCAATACAACAGTAAAAATAAACAGTTATTTTTATTGATATTTAAAAGCAACCATCGCTAAAGGTGGTAAATCTAATTCTATAGAGTTTTCTCTATTGTTCCACGTCTTTTTTTCTGAAGTAATTGTTTTATTTTTATATTGATTTGTTCCGTAGAATTTTTTATCGTCGCTATTAAAAACTTCTTTTAATTTGCCAGCTTTGGGCAAGCCAATTCTGTATTTTTCTCTAGGAACGGGTGTCATATTCAATACAATAATTACATTGTCTTTTTCGTTTTCTCCTTTTCTTATATAAGATAATACCGAATTTTGATGATCTCCATGATTTATCCACTCGAAACCTTCGTGAGAAAATTGTTTTTGGTGCAGTGCTTTTTCTTTTTTATAAAATGTATTTAATTCTTTTACTAAAGTTTGTGCGCCTTTATGCACGTCGTATTGTAATAAATGCCAGTCTAAACTTCCTTCGAAATTCCATTCAGACGTTTGCCCAAATTCTCCACCTTGAAATAACAGTTTTGTTCCAGGGTGTGTAAACATATAACTGTACATCAACCTTAAATTAGCAAAACGTTGCCACTCGTCTCCAGGCATTTTAGAAACGATGGATTTTTTGCCATACACAACTTCGTCATGCGAAAGAGGTAACATAAAGTTTTCTGTAAATGCGTAATTTAAGCTAAAAGTTAAATCGTTTTGATGATGCTTTCTATACAAAGGTTCTTTGGCAAAATATTGTAAAGTATCGTGCATCCAGCCCATCATCCATTTCATACCAAAACCTAAACCACCATCGTAAATTGGTTTCGAAACTTTAGAAAAAGAAGTCGATTCTTCTGCAATGGTTTGTACATCTGGAAAGGCTTCATAAACAGCCGTATTCATTTCTTTTATAAAATCGATGGCTTCTAAATATTCATTTCCACCATACATATTGGGCTCCCATTCGCCATCTTCTCTAGAATAATCTAAAAATAACATAGAGGCAACTGCATCTACTCGCAAACCATCTGCATGGTATTGGTCTAACCAAAAAATGGCATTACTAATTAAAAATGCTTTTATTTCGTTTCTTCCGTAATTAAAAATTAAACTTTTCCAATCTTGGTGATATCCTTTTCTTCTATCTGGATGTTCGTATAAATGCGAACCGTCGAAAAATCCTAAACCATGGTCGTCTGAAGGAAAATGAGAAGGCACCCAATCTAATAAAACGCCAATTCCGTTTTCGTGAAATTTATCAACTAAAAATTTAAATTCATCAGGATAACCAAAACGAGATGTTGGTGCAAAATATCCAGTTAATTGATATCCCCAACTTGGGTCGTAAGGATATTCCATAATTGGCATAAATTCTACGTGCGTAAAATTCATTTCTTTTACATATTTTACCAATTCTTCTGCCAATTCGTTATAACTTAAAAATCGATTTTCTTCGATTTGTTTTTTCCAAGAGCCTAAATGAACTTCATATACAGAAAAAGGTGCATCTAATGCGTTGTTTTTCTTTCTGTTTTTCATCCATTTTTTATCATTCCAAGCATAATTATCTTCCCAAACAACAGAGGCTGTTTTTGGTGGATGTTCGCACCTTCTTGCAAATGGATCTGCTTTTTCGGTAATTACATTATTGCTAGAATTGCGAATTTTGTATTTGTAAATAGCACCTTTTTTAACATTCGGTATAAAACCTTCCCAGATTCCGCTTTCATCCCAACGTACGTTTAAGTGATGTTCGCCTTCTTGCCAAAAGTTAAAGTCTCCAATTACAGAAACGGCTTTAGCGCTTGGTGCCCAAACCGCAAAATAGGTGCCTTTTACACCATCTACAGTAATAATGTGTGCGCCGAATTTTTCGTATAAACGATAATGTTTTCCTGCTTTAAATAAATCAATGTCAAAATCTGTAAAAAGACTGTGTACTTTTGTTTGTGTCATAGTTTTATGAATCTAATATGTTAGCAATACCTTTTAATGGAATAATGGTCCATTTTGGTCTTGAATTGAGTTCGTAGCCCAATTCGTAAATTGCTTTTTCTAGCAAGCAATATTTTAATAAAAACCTTCTTTCGTTTCTATAACCAATGTGTAGGTTTGCTTCTTTTGTTGTTGCCACATAGGTTTCCATGAAAATTGAAACCATGTATTTGTATAATAATTCTCCATATTCAAAAAGTTCTTCTCTGCTTTTAGAATACGTATTTTCGTTGTTAAATATGGTTGAATAAATGGCGTAATGGAAAGAACGAAACAAACCAGCGACATCTTTTAATGGAGGTTGTTTTACTTTACGATCTCTTATAGTACTTTCTGGTTCTCCTTCGAAATCGAGAATGCAAAAATCGTTTTCTTGTACTAAAATTTGCCCTAAATGATAATCGCCATGAATTCGAATGCGCTCGCCTTTTAACTTTGTCCAATCGAAATGAACCAGGCGTTTTCTAATTTCATTTTTTCGTTCTAAAAAATCTTTGGCGAGTTCTAAAGAATACCCTTCTAACTTGTGTAAATTATTTTCGGCAAGATTTAACCTGTTTTGAAACTGATAGGTTAACCTGTTTTTTAACCAAACAGAATAATCTCCATTAAAACGAGTAGGTGTAAAGGCGGTATCTTCGAATTCGGATCCTAAAGCTGCATGCATTTCTGCAGTTCTTTTAGCAATTAGTTTTACGTTATTTAAAATATTGAGTCCTAACCAATCGATTATTTGCGGAGCAACTTCTGTGATTTTTACACGGTCGTATAAACTTACATCGGGTAAATTTTTAAAAATGATGTTTTTCTGATCTACATTTTGGTAAATCGTATGAATTTCTTTCAGAAAATATTCCCAAGCATCGCCTTTATTTGGTACTAATTTTTGCATTAAACCAATGGTAATGTTTACATCGTCAGAATCAATAATATGAATACTGCCTAAATAAGGTGGTGTATTTTGGTATTCTTTTTTTTCTGATAAAAAACGACTCATTTCGTAGTCGGGATTTTTATCCGCATAAATTCTTCTGAAAAATTTTAGAATAAATGCATCATTATAAATAATAGAAGTGTTGCTTTGTTCTGCCCCCATTAATTTTGAAGATTGGTAATTTGGAAATTGAAAACCTTCTGACTTATGATATTGCACAGGGGTTTTGTCTATTGGCAAAGCTGTGCTAATTCTTTCGTAAACGACTTTTCTAAAACTTTCTAAATAAATGGCATCTACAATAAAACCTTTTTTGTTTTCTAATTTTATGGGTAAAATTTTACTTTTTTCAGCAGCACTTTCATCAGAAACAAAAGCAATGGGTAAAAAGTAATGATGGTAAAAGGCTTCTACAAAATTTACTTCTAAAATTAAGCCAAAATAGATTTCTCCATCTTGTTGAATTTTAAAATATTCACTTAATTCTATATATTTTAATTGGCTCGATTTTCCTCCATACCAACGTTGTTTTTGAATGTATTCTTCTAAAACTTCAGACAGAAAAATAGCAGTAAAATCTGTATCCAACATTATTTCGTTCCAATTTTTACTGGAAGAAAACAATGTGGTTTTAGTATTCGATGCTACTTTTTCTAACATTTTTATTTGTTAATTTTAAATATATGAAAAGGAATGTACGGATGTAATTCTACATAATTCCACTCGTTATACCAATTGTAAGAATTGTTTGTTATTAAATCGTGGACTTCTATTTTTTGCCCTTCATGCACATTTAATTGTTGCAATGGAACTTGCACAGAGCCAGATTGCGAATGATAAGCATCTAAACTTATAATTGTTAAGGTTTCGTTGGTTTTATCTTGATTCCATTTATAGAAAGCAATTAAATGATCGTTTCCTGTTTCACAAAATTGAATGTTATTGGTTTGTTGAAAAGATTCGTTGTTTTTTCTGATGGAATTAATCGACGAAATAATGGTCGTTAACCTATTTTCTTTGTTCCAATCGTAATGGCAAAGTTGAAATTTTTCTGACATGTAATATTCTTCTTTTCCAATAATTGGCTCACTAATCATTTGTTCAAAAACTGGCCCGTAAATACCTATGTTGGAGCTTAATGTAGCCGCTAAAGCATAGCGTAAAAGAAATTTAGCTTCTGGTGCATTTTGTAAATGAAACGGGTTAATATCTGGTGTATTTGGCCAAAAATTAGGACGCATGTATTCTTTTTGATCGGTTTTTGTTAACTCGTTCATATACTCGATAATCTCGTGTTTCGATTCTCGCCAAGTAAAATAAGTATAAGATTGGGTGTAACCTTGTTTTGCTAGTTGTTGCATTATTTTTGGGCGCGTAAATGCTTCTGCTAAAAATAATACATCTGGATGTTTTTTCTTTACTTCAGTAATTATCCAACCCCAAAAATAGTAAGGTTTTGTATGCGGATTATCTACTCTAAAAACATTAATGCCACAATCTATCCAATAAAACAAGGTGTCTAAACATTCTTTCCAAAGATTTTTATAATCTGCGGTTTCCCAATAAATTGGTAAAATGTCTTGGTACTTTTTTGGCGGATTTTCTGCATATTGTACAGTTCCATCTGGTCTCCACTTGAACCAATCTGGATGGTCTTTTACCCAAGGATGGTCTGGAGCTGCTTGTAAAGCGTAATCCATGGCAATTTCAATGCCTTGTTTTTTTGCGTCTTTAATTAATTCTTTAAAATCTTCTAAAGAACCCAATTCTGGATGAATGTCTTTATGCCCACCGTATTTAGACCCAATTCCCCAAGTAGAACCTACATCGTTCTTTTCTGCTTCTGTAGTGTTGTTTTTTCCTTTTCTGTTTACTTCTCCAATTGGATGAATAGGAGGGAAGTACAAGGTATCGAATCCCATTTTTGCGACTCTTGGCAACAATCTGTGGCAATCTTTAAAAGTACCATGTTTGCCTTCGGTTTCTGAAGCTGAGCGTGGAAAAAATTCGTACCAAGTACTAAAACGTGCTTTTAATCTATCTACATAAACAGATAAAGATTTGCTTTCTTGCGTTAATAGCTTGATAGGATATTTGATTAAAATTTCCTTTAATTTATTAGAAACTGCTTCTTTTATGGCTTCTGCATATGTTGTTTCGTCTTCGAAAATGGCAATTAAAGAATTTAAATATTTTTTTTCTTCTGTAGATGCTTTTTTAACGATTGGTTTTAATAATGCTGCGCCTTCTAAAAGTTCTGATTTTACGTGCTGATAATCATCAATTTTTCTGCCAATTCCATATTGCCAGTTTAATGGATAATCTACCCAACCTTGTAATTTGTATTCGTAAAACCCTTGTTTTGTTACTTGAAAACTAGCAGTATATCCATCGTTATTTGTTGGATACATTCTTGCTTCTTTCCAAGTTTTTTCATTTTTGTGTTTGTACAATAAACTAGCCTGAATTACATCGTGCCCATCTACTAAAATATCGGCAGTTACAGTTACAATTTCGTTTACAACACGTTTTATAAAAACAGCTCCACAGTTTATTTGAGGAGCTATGTTTTCTATTACAATTCTACTTTGATTTTGCATTAATTCGTTTTTCTTTTTAATGTTAAAGAATTTAAAATTAGTTCATTCCGATAATGGTTCCTTTTGGAATTGTTGCATCTTTTTTAATCACTACAATACCATCTTTAACAAAATAACTATCTGTTTCTGTATCTTCTAGATGAGGTCCTCCATTAATTTTAGTATCGTCTCCAATTCTACAATTTTTATCGATAATACAATTATTGATGTGGCATCTATCTCCAATTCCCATCATAATTTCAATTTTATTATTGGCAACTTCTTCTAACGATTCAAAAAAGTCGTTTCCCATCATGTAGGTATTCGAAACAACTGCTTCTTTACCAATTCTAGAACGAATTCCAATAACACAGGTATCAATTTTTGCTGCGTTTATAATACATCCTTCTCCAATAACAGCTTTGTGAAGCATTGTACCAGAAACTTTAGAGGTTGGTAAAATTCTAGCTCTTGTGTATATTCTTTTTTCTTCGTCGTACAAATTAAATTTTGGCACATCTTCTGCCAGGCCTAGGTTTGCTTCGAAGAAAGAGTCGATGTTTCCAATGTCTGTCCAATATCCTTCATATTGGTAGCTTAAGGTTTTGTGATCTCCAATGGCTTGTGGAATAATTTCTTTGCCAAAATCTACAGTATCTGGATTGTTCATTAATTTTACTAAAAGATCTCTGTTAAAAATATAAATTCCCATGGAGGCAAGGTAATGCCTGCCTTCATTTTTCATTTGATTACTAACATCGGAAGTCCAATCTGGTAGTAAATCTTCACTTGGTTTTTCGATAAAAGAAGTAATTGTGTTTTCGTCATTGGTTTTTAAAATACCAAATGAGGTCGCATCTTTAGCGTTTACAGGGTAGGTTGCAATCGATATTTCGGCATTGCTTTCTCTGTGTTTTTGAATCATATCGTTAAAATCCATTTGATATAATTGGTCTCCAGAAAGTATTAATGCATATTCGAAATCGTTTTGTAAAAAATGATGCATGCTTTGCCTTACAGCATCTGCAGTTCCTTGAAACCATTTATCGCTATGTATGGTTTGTTCTGCTGCTAAAACATCTACAAAAGCAGAGCTAAAAAAACTAAAATGATAGGTGTTTTTATATGTTGATTTAAAGAAGCTGAGTTAAACTGTGTTAAAACATACATTCTTTTTATATTTGAATTTATACAATTAGAAATAGGAATATCTACCAACCTATATTTTCCTGCAATTGGTACAGCTGGTTTAGATCTTGTTGCTGTTAATGGGTACAATCTAGAGCCTTGGCCTCCTCCTAAAATAATTCCTAATACTTTATCGTTTATCATCTGGTTAGTTTTTTAGTGATTTATATAATTCTTCTACTTGTTTTGCAATTGCTATCCAATCGAAATGTTCTTCAACTCTTTGTCTTCCTTTTTTTGCCATCGATTTTCTCAATTCAGGATTATGAATAACTTTGTTTATTCCATTTGCTAAATCTCTGGCAAATTTATCTGGATCAATAGGTTCGAAAGGTGCCGATTTTTGTTGCTCAACAGGCACTAAGATTCCAGTTTCGTTATGTACAACTACTTCTTTAATTCCTCCAACAGCACTGGCAACAACAGCTGTATCGCAAGCCATGGCTTCGATATTAATAATGCCAAAAGGTTCGTAAATAGATGGGCAACAGAAAACATGTGCATGAGAATATAATTGAATAATTTCTTTTTTGGTTACCATTTTATCAATCCAAATAACATTGCTGCGTGTTTTTTGAACCTCGTTTACGGCATTTTTCATTTCTTCTCCAATTTCTGGAGTATCTGGTGCCCCTGCACACAAAACAATTTGTGTATTTGCATCTATATATTTAATGGCATTTACTAGATGAATAATCCCTTTTTGTCTTGTTATTCTTCCTACAAAAAGAACATAAGGTTTGTTTTTATCGATACCATATTCATCTAAAGTATTGCTTTCGGAAGTGGTTATGTATTCTTGTAAATTAATTCCGTTGTAAATTACTTTTACTTTTTTTTCATCAACATTAAAATAATTTAAAACATCTTCTTTAGTTTCTTCTGAAACTGCAATAAGTGCGTCTGCCATTTCAATAGCTGTTTTTTCTATCCAAGAAGAAGCATCGTAACCACGACCTAATTGTTCTCTTTTCCAAGGTCTTAAAGGTTCTAAAGAATGTGTGGTAATTACTAGTGGAATTCCATAGCAAAGTTTTGCAACGATTCCTGCAAAATGAGCATACCAAGTATGGCAATGAACTACATCTGCATCAATTGGAGCCGCATTCATGTGAAGCCCAGTGCTTAGTGTTTTAAAAACAGCTTTTAATTTATCGTTAGAATTATCGAATATCGTATTTTCGTAAGGAAACCCTTTTACTGTTAAATTATTGTTTTTTGAATCTTGGTCTCCAAAGCACCTTACATCAATTTCCATTAGTTTAGCAAGTTCATTTGCTAAATATTCAACATGAACTCCAGCTCCACCATAAACATATGGAGGAAATTCTCTTGTAAAAAAAAGTGCTTTCATAGGCTTAACAGATAATTTAATAATTAATAATCGTTGTTTGTTTTTAAATTAACGACGTTAAATTAACAAAAAAATATCAGGTATTACCTACACAAGAAGTATTATTATCACTTTAATAATACAAAGGGGCAATTAGTATAGTATAATTAAAGATTTATTAGTAATAAGAAGCATTACTTAATATATTATTAAGATATAAAAAATAAAATTTAGCTGTTTCGCTGTTTATTAATTTCATCTTGAAGTTGTCTTCTTAATTTTTGCTCTCTTTCTAAAGATTTTTTGCGATGTTGTTCAAATTCTTGTTCTATTTCTAAAAGATTGCTTTGTGCTTCTTTTGTGATAACATGACTTCTAGAAAACTTAAAGGCAAAGTAAGATAAAGCCAAAGTTAATACTAAAATAACGCCCCATAAAATAAGATTATAAGTAGTTTTGTTAAGTTGTAAACCAAATAAAGGAATAGAATTTTCTTTGTTGGTAGCTGTCTCTAAATCTAATTGTGTTTTAGATAAGTTTGTTTGAATTTTTTGAATATTATCTTTCTCTATTTTTAAAAGGCTCTCTTTCTCTAAAACTAATTTTTGAAATACTTTTATTGAATCTAAAACATTCGATTTTAACTCTTCGTATTTTTTAATATCAACAACTTTGTATCTTTTGGGTGTACCTTTAGGTTTGTAGGTGGTTGAAGTTCTATAAATCTTATCAAACTGTCCTTCTAAAGAGTTATCTTCTTGAACTGTTTCTTGAGTATTTTCTTGTGCAAATGAAAACATTGTGCAAATTAATAAACAAAAAGTAGCTAATTTAAATTTCATTTTAAAGTTTTTTTTGAGTAGATTACAAATTTATAAAAAAACCCAAACGGTTATGTTTGGGTTTTTATTATATAAGCAAGTATTTATATTTATTTTATTTTCTCTACAACTGCCTTAAAAGCGTCTGGGTTGTTTACGGCTAAATCTGCTAAAACCTTACGGTTTAATTCGATATTGTTCGCTTTTACTTTTCCCATAAACTGAGAGTAAGACATTCCGTGCAAACGAGCTGCAGCGTTAATACGCACAATCCATAAAGAACGGAAGTTTCTCTTATTGTTTTTACGGTCTCTATATGCATAAAGCATACCTTTTTCAACCGCATTTTTTGCTACTGTGTAAACGTTTTTCTACGTCCAAAGTAACCTTTTGCTGCCTTCAAGATTTTTTTCTTCTTTTTCTTGAGGCTACTGAATTTACTGATCTTGGCATAATTTCAATGTTTTTTGTAGTAGGCGATTCAATTAAGAATACTTTTTAAATGTTGCCTAACTCCATGGTTAATAATTAAATTCCCTTATTAAACTTATTTTAAGTTTAATTGTTGCTTAATGTTAGCCTCGTCTGCTTTGTGTACCAAAGTATCGTGAGTTAACTTTAATTTACGTTTTTTAGACTTCTTTGTTAAGATGTGACTTTTAAACGCGTGCTTTCTTTTAATTTTTCCAGTACCCGTAAGTTTAAAACGTTTTTTGGCACTAGATTTGGTTTTTATTTTAGGCATTTCTCCTTCGTTTTTATCTTGCTTATAAGACATTTATTCCCGAACTTGTTCCAGGGCTTTTTATTTTATTTTACTTTTTGGGAGCAATAAACATAATCATACGTTTACCTTCTAGTTTTGGTAATTGCTCTACTTTACCATATTCTTCTAATTCTTGTGCTAATTTTAATAAAAGAATTTGTCCTTGTTCTTTAAATATAATCGAACGTCCTTTAAAGAATACAAATGCTTTTAATTTTGCCCCATCTTTTAAGAATTTTATGGCATGTTTTTTCTTAAACTCATAGTCATGCTCATCTGTTTGAGGGCCAAAACGTATTTCTTTAATGGTAACTTTTGTCGCTTTAGATTTTAAAGCTTTTTCACGTTTTTTTTGCTCATACAAGAACTTCTTGTAATCAATAACCTTACAAACAGGTGGTTTAGCTTTGGGAGATATCTCTACCAAATCTAATTCCTGTTCTTTGGCAATTTCTTTAGCTTTGGCTAAAGGATATACACCAACTTCTACATTATCGCCTACAAGACGAACTTCGTCAACATATTTTATTTTTTCATTAATCCTATGTTGATCTTCTTTGATTACTCTTAACGGTCTTCTTGACCTACTTCTACGTATTGCTATGACTTAAAATTTTTAAATTTAACTTGTGGCTGTTTTCCAACCTTTTTATTTTCTATTGAATTTCAAAATTAATTAAAATTTTTTCAATGTTTTACTTTCTTCGGCTTTAATTAAAGAAATAAATTCTTCAACGGTAAATGTTCCAATATCACCTTCACCGTGTTTTCTTACAGAAACTGTGCCATCTTGTTCTTCTTTCTCACCAACAATTACCATAAATGGAATTTTGCCAACTTCTGCATCTCGTATTTTACGTCCAGTTTTTTCACTTCGGTTATCTACGAGGGCGCGAATTTCGGAATTTTCTAACGATTCTAAAACTTTTTCTGAATATTTTTGATATTTATCGCTGATTGGCAATAAGATAACTTGATCTGGAGTGAGCCAAAGTGGAAAATTTCCACCTGTATGTTCTAGCAATACTGCAATAAAACGTTCCATAGAACCAAATGGCGCTCTGTGAATCATCACAGGCCTATGAGATTGATTGTCTGAGCCTGTATAAGTCAAATCGAAACGTTTTGGCAAGTTATAATCAACTTGTATGGTTCCCAACTGCCAACTTCTGCCCAAAGCATCTTTTACCATAAAATCTAATTTCGGACCATAAAAAGCAGCTTCGCCTTCTTCAATCACAAAATCTAAACCTTTATCTGTTGCTGCATTAATAATTGCTTGTTCAGCAATTTCCCAAGTTTTGGTATCTCCTATATATTTATCGAGATTGCTTTTATCTCGAATAGAAACCTGTGCAGTAAAATCTTCAAAACCTAAAGAACCAAATACATATAATACTAAATCGATAACATCTTTAAATTCTTGATCCAACTGTTCTGGAGTACAAAAAATATGTGCATCATCTTGTGTAAAACCTCTAACACGAGTTAATCCATGTAGTTCTCCACTTTGCTCATATCTATACACGGTTCCAAATTCTGCGAAACGTTTTGGCAAATCTTTATAAGAGTAAGGTTTAAAATTGTAAACTTCACAATGATGTGGACAATTCATCGGCTTCAGTAAAAACTCTTCATCCATTTTCGGAGTTTTAATTGCCTGGAAACTGTCTTCCCCATACTTTTCATAATGTCCAGAAGTAACATACAATTCTTTCTGACCAATATGAGGCGTCATTACCATTTCGTAACCCGCTTTTTTCTGAGCCGCTTTTAAGAAATCTTCCAATCTGGCACGTAAAGCAGCGCCTTTTGGCAACCATAAAGGCAAACCCGCACCTACTTTTTGAGAAAAAGTAAACAATTCTAACTCTTTTCCTAACTTTCTATGATCTCTCTTTTTAGCTTCCTCTAATAACTCTAAATATTCAGTCAACATTTTTTGCTTCGGAAAGCTAATTCCATAAACACGCGTCAACTGATTATTGTTTTCATCACCGCGCCAATAAGCACCAGCAACATTCATTAT